>JBIKOZ010000093.1:0-6336 GCA_044357745.1 Limnohabitans sp.
CTCGCCCAACCAGGTATTGATGAGCGTTGATTTACCCACATTGGGACGCCCCGCTACCGCCAGCTTCACCACCGAAGGATCGGCTTCGGGTCCTTCCCCCTCTTCCGAAAGCATCAGGGGGTCTAACGCCAATTCAATCAGGCCTCGAGTGCCTTGGCCATGGGCTGCAGAAACCGCAATGACTTCACCCAAGCCCAACTCATAAAACTCACTGATTTGAACGCCTTCGCGCATGCCCTCGGCTTTATTGGCCACCAACAAACAAGGCTTGCCAATGCGGCGAAGGTATTTGGCAATGTCATGGTCTTGTGCAGACACACCTGCACGCGCGTCCACCACAAACACAACGACGTCGGCTTCCGCAACAGCTTGCTGTGTTTGTTTGGCCATTTCTTTGTAGATGCCCTCATGTGCATCTGGCTCAAAACCACCTGTATCGATAACGATGTATTCGTAGCGTCCTTGACGACCCTGTCCGTAGTGGCGATCGCGTGTTAAGCCCGCAAAATCAGCCACGATGGCATCACGACTTTTGGTCAGTCGATTGAATAAAGTGGACTTGCCCACATTAGGGCGTCCGACCAGTGCCAGTACGGGTTTCAAATCAATCTTTCAAGGGCGTTTTATTCAGCACGGTAAGCTTGCAGCAAGCCATTTTTCGTGACAGTCACCCAATTTTTCCCAATGCGCAAAGGCGCAACCGCAAGGCCCGAGTTATCAACCTGCACACGGGCAATGGTTTGCCCATTTGAAGTGTCAATCCAATGCAACCAACCCAAATCATCGCCCAATACCAACTGACCCTCTGCCCAACTAGGTGCAGTCAGGCCTCGAAATTTAAAGGCGTCAGTTTGCCAAGCCACTTGGCCACTGGCACGCTGCCAAGCGAGTAATTTGCCGTCAGATTCAGCACCAAACAACTGGGACTCATTGCCGCTCAGTCCCACATGACCCTGCGCTGCGCGAGTCCAAAGATTGGTGCCTTTGACGGCATCAACGCAGGTGACCGCGGTTTGGAAGGCGCGCGCGCAAACAACATGGTTCACTCTCGAGACGCCCACGACCAGGTCGACTAATCTCTCCACTTCATTGGTGCCTCTAGAAGAACCAATGGCAAGCTCCCATTTTGTGACGCCATTGGTCGGACTCATGGCAACCATTCGCCCCGACAGACCGACCATGAGATTGTCCTGAAACGATGTCAATATGCCTGCCTGCTTCAACACCAAAGGATCGCCCGTACGTTGTTGGCGCCATAAGTTTTGGCCCGAAGCACCATCAAATGCAAGTACGGTTCGGTCAGAGGTCAAAACAAACACTCTGCCTCCCGCCACAAGGGGCGCCGTCAAAGAGAGCGCGGGCAACTTGGCGCGCCAAATTTCTTTGCCTTCACTCACGGCAATCAATTCGTTGGCTTTCGTAATGACGGCGTAACGCTGTCCATCGCCGCCCACGCCTGCAGCAATTGCTGAATTCAATGCCAATTGCCATGCCAAAACGCCCGTTTCAGCATTGAACACGCTTAACAAACCCATGTTGTTCACGACAGCCAAGCGGCCACTCGCAAGGTTCAATGCCAAAGGACTGCCAATGGGGCCCACTTGACTTGACCACGCTGGCGTGACGTTTAACTGAGATTTGAAATCGGACAAGGCTTTAGGGGCCGGTTTGTCAGGGGTGCTGGAACAGGCGCCTAGCGCAAGCAAAATAAGCAGACAGAAAGATGCGCCAATCGATCGACGCCATGTTTGAAAACGATGTTCTGTGTTGGCTGAACGAATCATTTTGACGCGCCTTTGTTTTGCTCTGGATCGACACCCAACGCATTCAATTTGGCAGCAACCAGCCGACGGTACTCGTTGTTGCTTTCAAGCTTAGCCCAAGCATCAGCATAAGATTTTGCAGCCTCTTGAGACTTGTTTTGAGCCATCCAAAGATCGCCCTGAACATCTGCTGCTAAACCTGCATACGAAGCCGTGAAAGATTTGGAAAGTGTTTTCGATGCGTCATCGTAGGCTTTTTGATGAATCTGCAAATTGGCCAAACGCAAACGTGCCAATTGGGCAATGGCCTCATTGGAAGCGCTTTCACTGGCCCACTTCAGGGCAGAAAGGGCAGCCTCTGGTTTTTCTGCTTGTTGAAAAGTTCTGCCCGCCAACAAAGCCGACTGGGCAGCGTAAGTGGTGCCTGGAAAGCGCTCCTTCATGTCGTTCCAAGAGCGCTCAAGCTTCGCAACGTCGCCCACGGATGCGAAACGCTCTACTTCATCAAAAAGCGCGGCCGCCTTCGTCGATTGCTGCGTTTGCCAATATTGATAGCCATTCCAGCCCGCGTAGGAGCCCATCACCACGACCAATAGCCAAGTGATAGCGTTACCGTACTGCTTCCAAAAGTGCTTGAGTTCGTCAAGTTGCTCTTGTTCTTCGAGATCGAGATTTGAGGACATAGTCAGATTTGTATCAAGGGGTCAATTGTAGGCTGTTGGCCCAGGCTTCTATTGAAGTTAAGGATTCGGTTCTTTGGGCAACACCACCATCCCGCAAAGACTTCACAGAAACCATGTTCTGTGCCAACTCATCGGGTCCAAAGATCAGTGCAAATTGAGCGCCACTGCTGTCGGCTTTTTTGAATTGACTTTTCATACTGCCGACGCCATCGCCTGCGCCTGCGTGCATTTGAACATTGACGCCCAAGTCTCTGAGCTGCCGGATGTAATTCAAGACCATGGGCAAGCTCTGGGCATCTGGCACGATAGCGTAGGCATGCGGCGCCGCATCAGGCAACTGAGCGCCCTGCTCTTCAAGCAATGCCAGCACACGTTCGACACCTAGCGCCCAACCGACAGCCGGCGCAGATTTGCCGCCCACTTGTTCGATTAAATAGTCGTAACGGCCGCCACCACAAACTGTGCCTTGCGATCCCAATTGATCTGTGATGAACTCAAAAACTGTGAGGTTGTAGTAGTCCATCCCTCGAACCAAGCGAGGATTGAGTGAGTAGCTCACGCCGTTGGCGTCCAAAATATTGCGCACGGTATTGAAGTGCTGAAGCGACGCATCACCTAAAAAGTCCAGCAGCTTGGGGGCAGATGTCACGACTTCCATCATGGCCGGGTTCTTGGTGTCCAAAATGCGCAATGGGTTGGTGTAGAGACGACGCTTTGCATCTTCATCCAACAACGCCGGGTACTTTTCAAAGTGCGCTATCAAGGCCGCTCTGTGCACCAATCTCTCAGGCGGCTGACCCAAGCTATTGAGCTCCAGCCGGACGTCCTTCAAACCAATGGTTTTCCACAAGTCATGGGCCAGCAAGATGACTTCAGCGTCAATCTCTGGTCCTTGAAAGCCCAAGACCTCAGCGCCAATTTGGTGGAACTGTCGATACCGTCCTCGCTGGGGACGCTCGTGGCGAAACATAGGACCCATGTAATAGAGTCTTTTGCCACCTTCGTACAGCATGTTGTGTTCGACCACAGCACGAACGACACCCGCTGTGCTTTCGGGACGCAAAGTTAAGGCCTCCCCATTCAAACGATCCTCAAAGGAATACATTTCCTTTTCCACGATGTCTGTGACTTCCCCCAAACCACGCACAAACAAGGCAGTGGGCTCCACAATGGGCGTGCGGATATTTCGGTAGGCGTAACTTGCCATCAAACGCCTGACGGTTGCTTCCAGCCATTCCCATTTGGAGGATTCGCCAGGCAATATATCGTTCATGCCTTTGACGGCTGCTATTTTTTTAAAAGGCGCGACCTTTGATAGAGGTTCAGTAGGTATTTTTTCGGACATAAAAATTCGTGGGCAGGCAATGCAAATCGTTCAAGTTCAAACCAATTATTGGGTGTGAACGGTGCTGCCAAATCGATTGTCAATGTACTGTTCGACGATTTTTTGGAACTCTTGTGCAATGTTGTCGCCACGTAGCGTGAGTTTTTTCTCACCATCGATAAAAACGGGGGCGGCCGGCGCCTCGCCGGTTCCTGGCAGGCTAATGCCGATGTCGGCGTGCTTGCTTTCACCGGGCCCGTTCACAATGCAACCCATGACAGCGAGCTTTAAGTTTTCGACACCAGGATATTGATTCCGCCAAACAGGCATTTGCGCTCGCAAGAGGTCATCAATTTGTTTGGCGAGCTCTTGGAAAGTGCTGCTGGTGGTTCTGCCGCACCCAGGACAAGCCGTGACACTGGGAACAAAAATCCGCATCCCCAGTGATTGCAAAATTTCGGAGGCAATCACCACCTCTTGCGTTCTGGACTCGCCGGGTTGAGGTGTTAAAGAAACACGAATGGTGTCGCCAATGCCTTCCTGCAAAAGAATGGACAAGGCCGTGGCTGAGGCCACTGTTCCCTTTGTTCCCATGCCGGCTTCAGTCAATCCCAAATGCAGTGGGTAGTCTGTGCGCTTGCCCAACTCGCGGCCTGAAACTTTGCAAGACAACATGATTTGAGAGCGTGTCATGCCCATTTCATGGGCCTTGTCAGCAGAAGTGATGGCCGAGGTAATCAAGGCCTCGTACATGACTTGCCTGGACTCCCACGGCACTGCACGCTGACTGTTTTGATCCATCAACTCGGCCAGTAATTCTTGGTCCAAGCTCCCCCAATTAACACCAATTCGAACGGGTTTGTTCCAGCGCATGGCAGCATCGATCATTTGACCAAATTGCAAATCGTGTTTGTCACCCTTGCCGACGTTACCCGGGTTGATGCGGTATTTTGAGAGTGCCTCAGCACATGCCGGATGGTCCATCAGCAAACGATGGCCGTTGTAATGAAAGTCGCCAATCAAGGGTACATCAATGCCCATCTTGTCCAGTTGATCTCGGATATGGGGCACCGCCTCTGCGGCTTCAGGGGTATTCACAGTGATGCGCACCAATTCAGAGCCTGCCACTGCCAACTCTTTGACCTGGATGGCCGTTCCGATGACGTCGACGGTGTCCGTGTTGGTCATTGATTGAACGCGAACGGGTGCTTGCCCGCCAACGCTCACAACACGCTGGCCCCAAACGACATTGGCCTGAAGGCTGCGACGTGACAGGGGCTTAGCAGCAGGAATCGCACAAGGCGCGGTGTTGGCAAGGGTCATTTTTTTAACTCTGGCATGACGGTGGTTGATGAGGACTGAGTTCCAGGCGGCTGAATGCTCACAGGGCTTTCGAAGACCATGGCCTTGGGCAAGTCTGCTTGAGCAGGCTCTGGTGCAACAGGTTCTTGCACAGGCGGCATCATGGGAATCACTTCGACGGTTTCAGGGGCTGATTTAATTTGAAAAACACCCTCGAACCAATCGTTGGAAATGCCCAGACTTAGAATAAAAAGCACAAGGACAGTAACCCACAATTTTGTGCTGCCGAGATGCATCACAGACCGGCGGTCAATTCGAGTGGTTGAAAATGAATTTCCGGGTTCTGTTTGAATTAAATTCAAAGGTTTTAAACCATTGGGCACAGCCGGCATTAGCGCCAAGACTTGGGAAGAGTCAAGCTTGAGAACACGGCACACCTTAGCGGCCAGCGCACGCGCAAAGACGGGCTCCAGCAATTTATCAAACTGGTCTGCTTCCAAGGCCTCCAATTGCTTGATGCTGACCTTCAGATTCACCGAAAGAATGGCCAGATGCAGACCCGCTTTTTCTCGAGCGGCTTTGATCAAAGCCCCAGGCGAACTTGGCAACACAGGCATGCTGTTCTCGTTGGGGAAATCAGTCATGAGACCCCTGTACTTGGGTAGCGCGCCATTGCGTTGAATTTGAAAAACGTTGTCCTAACATCTTGCCCCATTGATTTTTTTTGTCCTCTTGATTTTGCCGCTCTGCAAGCTGCATGCCTAACCACAGCGATTGTGCACTGACAGAGGGGGAATCGTTGAGGAAATCAAGAATTTTCTCTGCTTCTGAATACCTTTTTAGCTGAATTTTCAGAGCTGCCAACTCCAAGGCCATCAAAATGAATTCTGGTTGGCGATTTAAGGCCTCTGTCATATGGGCATTGGCGCCTTCGAATTCACCACTTTTGAGTAAACATTGACCCCATACCCATGAAGTCTTGTCCTTGTCCAGGCCATGTGAATGAACATGGGCGGTTTGAAATTGATCGAAAGCCAGCTTGAATTGACCTGTTTCACAGAAAAAAACGCCAAAATTATGGGCAATCTGGGCATTTTGGGGGGCTTGAAGGGATGCCTTTGCAAAATAAAGGCCAGCCAAGTCATTGCGATTCTGCATTTGAAAGATCAAAGCCTTCAGGGCCAGTGCTTCAGGGATGGTGGGCGACACTCTCAGTGCTTGGTCAACTTCTTCCATTGCAAACAGCCACATTTTTGCTCGGAAA
>JBIKOZ010000075.1:0-6800 GCA_044357745.1 Limnohabitans sp.
CTTGCGCATCCAACTTGGCTTTGGTCTTCAATTTATCTTCAACAGGCGCCATTTTTTTGCCTGCAGATTGAGGCGCTGACTTCAAAGAAACTTTGACGACCGCCTTAGGCGCTTGTTTTTTGGGGTCTGGTTTAACAACTTTGGCTTTTGTTGGAGGGACGACTTTTGCGGGGGCTGATTTTTTGGTTGCAGGCACAGAGCTAACTTTCTTGGCCGCAGTCACAGATTTGACAACTGGTTTGACCGCGGACTTGACGGAAGTTTTCACTGCAGTTTTGCTTGCAGATTTAACCGGCGCTTTAGCGGGTGCTTTAACAGGTGTTTTGGCTTTGACTGGGCTTGCTTTGCCCTTTGCTTTGGGAGCAGGCTTGGCCACGGGCTTTGCGGCAGACTTGGCTGCTTGCTTGGCGATGGGCTTAGCCGCTGCTTTGGCAACGGGCTTCACAGATTTTTTGACACCAGAGGTGGCTTGTGCTTTGACGGGCTTCTTCGGCTTTGGAGCGGGCATGTTGGACCTCAATACTTCAAACTGACTTGGAAACAAACGCTGCGCCACAAACTTCTGGCGCGAGAGGAAATGCAAAAACGTACCTGAGGCCAGGTCGCATCATTTGCAAGGGCTTTTAAAGGCAAGATGTCTGGGCGAACATTTGGAGTGCAGTCCTTGCGGTGATTGGGCCTTCCCTGGGTGGGAGTCGCGCTGAGGCGGTGGCCGGGTCCGGAGGTGCTGCTGTCGCTCTTGCCTGAAAAAGGATTATACCCAAAACGGGCATTTGAAAACAACGAATTTATGCACCGCTGAGGGCTCGCCGACGTTGATGCAGTTCACGCCAACGATTCAGTGCTTCAGGATCTTGAGTGCTTTCAGCGGCCTTCAAAGCTTCAGTTTCGAGCGTTTTCAGGCGGTCAATGAGCATCAAATTGAGCAACAGACGCAATTCATCGTGAGATTCTTCAGGTGCTCCGTCTAGGTTCGTCTCTGGATCCGTTGGCAGATGGGCATCCATGAGTTTTTGCGCAAAACCTGAAAAAGGATGTGGTTTGATTTCTTCTTGGAGGGTACCCCAAGCCAAAGGGCCATGATCATGAAACTGCCCTTCAAGCCAACGCATCAATTCCCCGTGCTGACCAGGTAAATCGCACAGCAGGGCATGGTCTTCGCCTGAAAGACTGTCCCAAAGGGCCATATTGGCCAGCACCAACCGCATGGCGTGGTCTGCTCTGCTGGCGGGTGGGGTTCTGGGGCCTAGCGTTTCAGGGGCTGAACCTGCATGACCCGTGATCAAGCGCCATTTGCCATTGGCATCTTGTTGCCAGGTTTTTCCATCCGGTCGTGGGCGGCGACTGGTGGGGCTGAACACAGTTGAGCGCGCTGCTTGATAAGGGGAGGGCAACCCGTCTGGGTCATAAACGGAAGGCGTCGTGGCCCCCCCCAAACCGGCAGGGTTTGCAGTGCCGTTGGTCAAATTAGCCATGGCATTTGGACTGCCCAGGGCGCCGCGCGGATTGCTTCGAGCCGCTTGTGCGGCAGCTTGCTGTAGCCAAAGTCCGGCCATTTCAGCCGGGTCAAGTTGAACCAACTGAGCCAACTCGGTGAGCAGTTGACGTTTTAGGGCGCCGTCAGGCAAGGTGCGCCACAAAGGACTGGCGTTGCTAGACAAATGAGCGCGGCCCTCGGCTGATTGCAAATCGCATCCTTCGGAAGCCACTTCAATGAGAAATTTAGACAAAGGTGTGGCCTGTGCCACGCAAGTTGAAAATGCCTCTGAACCCTTCTCTCGTATGTAGCTGTCGGGGTCGTGTTCTTCTGGCAGAAACAAAAACTTGATACTCCGAACATCTGTCGCATAACTCAATGCACCGTCCAACGCCTTTCTAGCGGCCCGTCTGCCAGCGCTGTCCCCATCAAAACTGAACACCACAGAATCTGTAAATCGAAATAATTTTTGAACATGGTCTGGGGTGCAAGCGGTGCCTAAAGTGGCCACGGCGTTTGGAAAGCCCCATTGCGCTAAGGCAACGACATCCATGTAACCTTCTGTCACCAGAACATAGCCTGCTGCGTGAACACTCTCCCTGGCCTCAAACAGACCGTAGAGTTCTCGGCCTTTGTGAAAGACGGGAGTTTCTGGCGAGTTTAAATATTTGGGCGTGCCATCCCCCATGACGCGCCCCCCAAAACCAATGCATTCTCCTTTGACATTGCGAATGGGAAACATGACGCGGTCTCTAAAGCGGTCATAACGCTTGCCGTCTTCCTCATTCACAATGACCAAGCCAGCTTCTGCTAACAACGGGTCGTCATAGTCTGGGAAAACACTCGCCAAGCTTCGCCAACCTTCAGGGGCATAGCCCAAACCAAAGCGCTTGGCGATTTGACCCGAAAGACCTCGTCCTTTGAAATAAGCAACGGCTTTGGGGGTAGATTTGAGATGCAATTTATAGGCTTCGTTGGCCTTTTCGAGCATCTCGCTCAAAGTGGTTTGCTTTTGTTTTTGCGCCGCGGCCTTGGCGCGGTCTTGAGGTGAAAGATCATCCTCTGGCACGGTCATGCCGGTTTGTTGGGCCAGGTCTTTGACCGCTTCAATGAAGGTCATGCCGGCATGGTCCATCAGGAAGCCAACGGCATTGCCGTTTTTACCGCAACCAAAACAATGGAAAAATTGTTTGGTGGGGCTGACTGTGAAACTGGGAGATTTTTCGCCATGAAACGGGCACAAGCCCATGAAATTGGCGCCCCCTTTTTTGAGCTGCACGTAGCGTCCCACCACCTCCACAACGTCGACGCGGGAAAGAAGTTCTTGTATAAAAGATTGAGGGATGGCCACGTGTCTATTTTCACTCAAGTTCAGCCTACTCTGGCTAAAAAAAAGCCCTGCATTGCAGGGCTTTTGAGAGATTGCTGAAAAATCAGGCGGCTTTCTTTTTAGCCTTCGACTTTTTCTTTTTTGCAGTCTTTTTACTGGCCTTTGGAGCCTCTGAGGCGGGTTTAACGGCAGGAGCAGCGGCGGGGGCTGCGGCAGGCGCAGCAGGAACAACAGGCGCTGTAGGCGCAGCAGTTTGAGCCACTGAAGCCAAAGCCAGGGTACTGATGATGCCGGCCAAGATAAGTTTGTACATGTCAGTTCTTTCAAAAAAGAAAACAGATTCAGGATACATCGAATCGATGGCTGTGCTGGATGATTTCAGTCAATATTGAAAGCATGAACTTCAAACTTTCCTGTTTTTCGATCTGCAAAGTAGTGTTTTAAAGTTTCTTGAACAGTTCTAAAGGCCAACTCATCCCACGGAATCTCAGATTCAGAAAACATTTGGGCCACTTGACCTACCCGTGGCACGCTCATGACGGTAAATAAATGACCTATTTTGAAATTTGCACCCGCTTCTTCTGTCGTTTCTCGTTCAGCACCCTCTGCGGTGCTTTCACCCAGCTCCATGAAGCCTGCTGGCAGAGTCCATTTCCCTTTGCGGGGTTCAATGTTTCGTTTGCAAAGCAAGACACGATTCCCTGAGTGAGGGATTGTGCCGACCACATTCAGGGGGTTTTCGTAGTGAACCAAATTGCAGGCTGTGCAGATGGCGCGCAGTTTGGTGTCGCCATCATCTGGCAGTCGATACAAAACTGCCGAACCACAGGCTCGGCAGTGTTTGATCAGTTGGCGTTGATAGCTCAAGCTTTCTTGGCGGGTGCTTTGGCCGCAGGTGCTTTGGTGTGTTTTTCGATCAAAGCCCGAGCCGTGTCAATTAACTTACGGCCGTCGTAGCCTCTTTTGTTCATGTCTTCAATCCACTCCACTTCGAGTGCACGAGATTTACGACGGAACTCTTGAGCCTCTTCTGGCCCCACAGTGAAGATGCTGTTGTTGCGATCGGTGGCAGATTTGCGACCCGGCGTATCGCCTTCTTGCTGAACTTTGCCCAACCATCCGGAAGTAGCCAGGCCACTGTTGTCATCGATGATCTTTTTGAGGTCGGGTGGCAATGAGTTGTACTTGGCTTTGTTCATGGCCATCACGAAAGTGGTGGTGTACAAACTGCCCCCTGCAGGATCAAACTCTGCGTGGAATTTGGTCAACTCGTTGACTTTAACGGCTGGGACGACTTCCCATGGAATCACTGCACCATTGATGGTGCCCTTGGACAAGGCATCTGGAATACCGGGGAGTGGCATGCCCACTGGAATAGCGCCCAAAGAACCCATCAGCTTTGTCACTTGACGGGTCGGTGCGCGCATTTTGAGACCCTTCAAATCAGCCACGCTCTTGACGGGTTTGTCAACGGTGTGAATGACGCCAGGGCCGTGTACATGCAAGGCAATGACTTGTGTGTCTTTGAACTCATCGGCTGCAACGGTTTGAACGTATTCCCAATAGGCTTTTGAAGTTGCTTCAGCATGGGTCATCATGAAAGGAAGTTCAAAAACCTCCACGCGTGGAAAACGTCCGGCCGTATTGCCAGGCAGTGTCCAAATGATATCGACCACGCCGTCTCGAGCTTGGTCGTAAAGTTGGACGGGTGTACCCCCCAGCTGCATGGCGGGATAGGCTTCAAATTTAATGCGGCCGCCGGAATCTTTTTCAACTTTGTTCATCCATGCTTTGTGCATGTTGAGCCACACATTGGACTGTGGGGCCATGAAGGTGTGAAATTTCAAGGTGACGGTTTGTTGCGCCAAACCAGTCAATGCGTGCGCTGCCATAGCGGCAGCAGCACCAGATTTCAAAAGCGAGCGACGTTTGATCATGAAGTCTCCAATTAAGAGTGAGATGTATGTTAACGGATCAATGCCAAAAAAATGGTATCAATTCAGCCGACGTATTGAATCAGCCACAGGGAAATCCCGGGGAAAAACAGCAAGAGGGCGGTTCTAAGGGTGTCGCTGATCAGGAAAGGCATGACACCTTTGTAACTTTCAGAGATCGGTACATCTTTGGCCATGCTGTTGACCACATAGACATTCAGCCCTACAGGGGGCGCTAACATGCCAAAGCCCACCGTCATTAAAACCATGATGCCAAACCAAATGGCCGTCGGTTCTTTGGCCATGCCAAAGTCCAAGCCCATGATCAAGGGAAAGAAGATGGGGATGGTTAACAAAATCATGCTGAGCTCATCCATCACGGCACCCAGCACCACATAGAAAAGCAAAATGGCGGTCACCACCATCAAGGGCGAAAGCCCCCAACCGCCCACGACCGTTGCCAACTGGTTGGGAACCTGAGTCAAGGCCAATGATGAGTTCATCACGTCAGCACCGATGAAAATCATGAAGATCATGGCGGCGCTTTCTGCGGTGGCATAAAAGCACTCTTTGAACTTGGGCCACGTCATTTCTCGTTTTAACAGCGCTGCCACAAATGTCGAGGCTGCGCCCACACCCGCACCCTCTGTTGGGGTGAAGTAACCCCCATAAATACCGCCAAAGACAATCACAAAAATGGTCGCAATGGGTGCAATTCCGCCCAATGAAGCCATTGAAAACTTTTCAATGCTGTCATCAGACTCTGGCGCTTGGCCTGGCACGACTCGAACATAAATTGCGATGGCGATGATGTAGCCAACCATGGCAATGATGCCGGGCACCATGGCGGCTGCAAAAAGTTTGGCAATGTTTTGCTCCGTCAAAATGGCGTAAATAACCAAGGGAACCGAGGGTGGTATCAAAATGCCCAAAGTGCCACCGGCGGCCAGGGTGCCTGTTGACAAGCGACCCGAATAACCATGACGCTTCATCTCAGGCAAGGCGACGCCCGTGATGGTGGCCGCAGTGGCAACAGACGATCCGCAGATAGAGCCAAAGGCGGCGCTGGCCAAGACGGCGGCCATGGCCAAGCCGCCTTTGAAACGGCCCGTGACACTTGCGGCAAATTGGAACAATGCTTTGCTGATGCCCCCTTTTGTTGCAAAGTGCCCCATCAATATGAACAAAGGAATGACCGACAAGTCGTAACTTGCAAACCTTGCAAACGCTAGATTGTTGAGAAAGCTAGAGTAGGGGCCCCATCCAGTTTGAAGTAAATAGCCCAAGGTGCCGGCGGTAAACATGGCGACAGAAATGGGCACACGAATGGCCATGAGCACCAGCATGGCACCAAAAATAATCAAGCAAAGGGTCAGGGCACTCATGCCGAAGCTTTTTCTGAGACGACAAATGTGTCACCCAATAGGGCTTGCGCTAAAGCAATGACGGCACTCAGCGCCAAGGGCGGTGTCATGGCGGCATACACGATCCATTCCGGAAACCCAAGCATCATGGAGCCGGATTGTGAAATCCATGCATTCATGCCACCCAAGTAAGTTCGCCAAGCAATCAGTCCAAAGGCTGCGGCCATGAAAAAAGCGCCCAATCGGTCCAGTTGAACGATGGTCGGCGGGCTTGCTTTTGCAGTAAAGAAATCAACAATGATGTTGGCTTTTTTCAGTTGGCACAAGGGCATGAACAGCGCAATGGCAGCGCCAGTGGCCACCCCAGTTAATTCGAAATCACCCACGATGGTGTGCCCGGTCGTGTTGCGGCCGATCAGGCTGTAACAAGTCATGAGGGTAATGCCAGTCAGCAAAGCGCCTGACAAAATGCTACACAGCCTGGCCAGAAATTCGAGTATGCGCAAGGAAACTTTCCATCAGCGAGATCATTCAACTCGCTTTAATTTGATCAATGTATGAATTTACAAGGCCGGTTCGACCTTGACCGTTAAGCTGACTAAACCCGCCACACGGCCTACCAATGTATCACCTGCGCTGACAGCGGCGACGCCTTCAGGTGTGCCCGTGTAAATCAAATCGCCTGGCTGCAATTC
>JBIKOZ010000076.1:0-6760 GCA_044357745.1 Limnohabitans sp.
ATGGTTTTGGAAATCGACGAAGACAAGCGCCGCATCAGCTTGGGCATGAAGCAGTGCCGTGCCAACCCATGGCAAGAGTTTGCGCAAAACACCAAGCGTGGCGACCGCGTCAAAGGCCCGATCAAGTCCATCACCGACTTCGGTGTGTTCGTGGGCTTGGCCGCTGGCATTGACGGATTGGTTCACTTGTCCGACTTGTCATGGAACGAAACCGGCGAAGCCGCTGTTCGCAACTACAAGAAGGGTCAAGACGTTGAAGCCATCGTGTTGGCAGTTGACGTTGAGCGCGAGCGCATCAGCTTGGGCATCAAACAACTCGACGGCGACCCCTTCACCACCTTCGTGACAGTGAACGACAAGGGCCAAATAGTGACCGGTAAAGTCAAAACTGTTGACGCTCGCGGCGCTGAAATCGATTTGGGCGACGACATCATTGGTTACTTGCGCGCCAGCGAAATTTCACGCGATCGCGTGGAAGACGCTCGCAGCTTGCTCAAAGAAGGCGACGAAGTCACTGCCGTGGTCGTCAACGTTGATCGCAAGACACGCAACATCCAACTGTCCATCAAGGCCAAAGATGCTGCCGATCAAAATGAAGCCATGGCTTCACTCAGCCAACAGTCTTCACGTGACAACGCTGGCACCACCAGCTTGGGCGCTTTGTTGCGTGCCAAGTTGGACAACAACGATTCAGCCGAATGATCTGCTGAAGACAAAAGCCTCTTGCTTGGCCCTTTTAGGGCTGAGCCAGGGGCTTTTCCTTTGCGTGACTTCCTCACCTTTTCTTTGAAATGACCCGCTCCGACCTCGTTGAAGCCTTGGCTGCTCGTTTTGAGCAACTCACCCACCGTGACGCCGAATTCGCCGTCAAAACGGTGCTGGATGCCATGAGCGAAGCACTGGTCAAAGGCCATCGCATAGAAATTCGCGGATTTGGAAGCTTTACCATCAACCGCCGACCTCCCCGTGTGGGACGCAACCCCCGGTCTGGTGAAAGCGTGCAAATTCCTGAAAAGCGCGTACCCCACTTCAAACCTGGTAAAGCATTGCGCGAAGCCGTAGACCAAGGCTCTTTGGACGTCTTGCACGGCAAATCCGACTGAGCCAGCGCATCCTCGCGCTGAATAATTAGGCCCATGAGTGGGCCTTTTTTGTTTCTGTGCATGGCATCGCTTTAGAATGACAGGGCTGCCAGAGGCTATTCATGAAACAATTTCTCAAGCTGCTTCAGTGGACGCTGAATGCCGCCGTCTTTTTCACTTTGTTTGCTTTCGCGCTGAACAACCAGCACGAAGCCAAGGTTTACTTTTTCTTTGGAACCCAGTGGCGGTCGCCGATGGTCATTATTGTGCTGGCGGCCTTTGCCCTGGGCATGGTGGTTGGCGTGTTGGGCATGGTGCCAAGATGGTGGCGCCAAAAACAAGCCGCAGCCAATGCACAAACCACAGGCTCAGCCGCCACCAGCAACACCTTGAATTCAAATTCAAATGCGTCGCCGACTGGTTCATCAGAGGCCCATCATGGAACTTGACCTGATTTGGATTCTGATCGGATTGCCGCTTGCATTCGGTCTGGGCTGGCTGGCCTCACGTTTAGATTTGCGGCAACTTCGAATCGACAATCGACAGGCGCCGCGGGCTTATTTCAAAGGCCTCAACTTTTTATTGAACGAGCAACAAGACAAGGCCATTGATTCCTTCATTGAAGCGGTTCAAAACGACCCGGATACTTCTGAATTGCACTTTGCCCTTGGCAACCTTTTTAGAAGGCGGGGCGAATACGAACGCGCAGTTCGGGTTCACGAGCATCTGCTGTCTCGCGGCGACTTAAGCACAGCCGATCGCCAACGCGCGCAAAATGCATTGGCCAAAGACTACGTCAAAGCCGGCCTCTTAGACCGCGCTGAGGACGCCCTCAAAAAACTAGAAGGCACTTCGTTTGAAGGCCAAGCGCGATTGGCACGCTTGGCCATCTACGAGCGCTCGCGTGAATGGCCTCAAGCGCGAGCAGTTGCAGAGCAACTAGAGCTTTCAGGCGAAGTGAGTTTCTCAGTCAGAAAAGCACACTACCTTTGCGAACAAGCACGTGAACTGAACGCACAAGGCGATGGCGGCGGCGCCGCCAAGCTCTTGCAAACTGCGATTCTTCAAGTTCCCGATGCACCCCGCCCTCGGCTCTTACTCGGTCAACTTCAACTCAACATGGGCGCGGCGACTCAGGCTTGCGACACCCTGAGTCACTTGTTTGAAACAGGTTCTGTTGCAGCGCCTTTGGCGGCCACCAGTTTGGTCAGAGCATCTCAAGCCGCACAGCGCATTCCAAATACCCTGTCGCTGTTGAAATCTCACTACGCGCAAAGTCCCTCCATCGATGTCATGGATGCCATTGTGAGTCTTGAAAAAGCCAATCAAGCCACGGACGAACAAGCAAGGCACCGCTACATTGAGCACATGCAAAAGCAGCCTTCGCTGTTAGCGGCTTCTCGCTGGCTTGCGGGTGCTGACCTTGGCTCAGAAGACACTCGCATGCCTGTGCAAAAAGCGCTTGAACAAGCCTCTAGACCGCTGGCGCGTTATCGGTGTGCCGCCTGCGGCTTTGAGGCCAAAGAGCACCATTGGCACTGCCCTGGCTGCCAAGCGTGGGACAGCTACCCCCCTCGCCGAGTCGAAGAACTCTAGTCAAAAATATCGGCCTCCTTGAGCTCGCCAACTTTCAGTGCTTTGCATGCCCTGTCCTTGGGTTGCAAACGCTACTTTTACAAGTCAATCAGCAGTTGAATCAGGTTTGCACCACCGCTGGGGTGATGCGAATTTTAGGAATTGAACATGTTGAAAAAAATCTTAACCCTCACAGCTTTGCTATTTTCTTTGTCTGGCTTTGCCGCTGTCGACGTTAACAAAGCCAGCGCAGCCGAACTTGACGGCATCAATGGCATTGGGCCTTCTCTCTCTGCCAAAATTTTAAAAGAGCGCAACAAAGGCAACTTCAAAGATTGGCCAGACTTGATGCACCGAGTGAGCGGCATGGGAGAAAAAAGCTCAGCCAAGTTTTCAGCGCAAGGAATGACGGTCAATGGCTCGGGTTATAAGGGTGGCGCCACCAGCGAGCCCGCTAAGGTCGTGAATACCGATAAAGCCAAGTCAGGCAAATCTTAAGCGGCCAACCAACCGCCAACCGCCTCAGAAGCTTGATTCATCATGCGGCTGGGTCACCATAACCACCACCACCGGGCGTGTGAATTTCAAACACATCGCCCGGTGCCATTTCCACCTGACCAATGTGCTTTAGAACTTCGACGCTGCCATTCAAACGTCGAACTTGGTTCATGCCCGGTGCACCTGGCAGCCCCCCTGCTACACCAAAGGCCGGGTAAATGCGGCCATTGGACAAAATGCTGGCCGTCATGGGTTCCAAGAAACGAATGCAGCGCACACCGCCCATGCCACCCGACCACGCACCTTGCCCACCCGAGCCTTCTCGCAAGGCATAACTGTCCAGGCGAACAGGAAATCTAAATTCCAAGATTTCTGGATCGGTTAAACGCGAATTGGTCATGTGGGTTTGCACCACCGATGTGCCATTGAAACCAGACGTGACATCGCCCGCATCGTCGACCATCACGCCGGCGCCACTGCCCCCTGAAATGGTTTCGTAGTACTGGTACTTGTCATTGCCAAAGGTGAAATTGTTCATGGTGGGCTGACTGCCTGCCATCACCCCCAAGGCGCCAAAGAGTGCATTTGTGATGCAAGTCGATGTTTCCACATTGCCCGCCACCACAGAGGCTGGGAAATTGGGGTTGAGCATGCAGCCCTCTGGAATGATCACCTTCAAGGGTTTCAAGCATCCGGCATTCAAAGGAATATCGTCGTTCACCAAACTTCTGAACACGTACAAAACTGCTGCCATACAAACCGCGGTAGGTGCATTGAAGTTGTTACTTTGCTGCAAACTGGTGCCCGTGAAATCAATCTCAGCACTTCGGTTTTTCGCATTCACTCGAACAGCCACTTTAATTTGTGCGCCATTGTCCAAGGACAATGTAAATTCGCCATCTTTCAAACGCGTGATGACACGGCGCACAGACTCTTCTGCATTGTCTTGCACATGGCGCATATAAGCCTGCACCACGTCCAAACCAAACTCATCTACCATCTTGCGAAGTTCTTGAACACCTTTTTCGTTGGCCGCCAATTGCGCGCGCAAGTCCGCCATGTTTTGTTGCGGATTGCGACTGGGGTATTGGCCGCTAGACAGCAGGTTTAGCATGGTCTGCTCTTGCAGCACGCCTGCGGCCACCAACTTGACGTTGTTGATCTGAACACCTTCTTCTTGAATGGTGGTGGAGAACGGTGGCATCGAGCCAGGTGTGGTGCCACCAATGTCGGCATGGTGGCCGCGCGAGCCGACATAAAACTCAGGCTTTTCTGCGCTGTCCAAAAATACGGGCGTGATAACCGTGACATCGGGCAAGTGGGTGCCACCGTGGTAAGGATCGTTCAAGACAAAAACATCGCCACGTTGCATGTGGTTTTTGTTTTCGCGAATAACCGTTTTAATGCTCTCTCCCATGCTGCCCAAATGAACAGGCATGTGCGGCGCATTGGCAATCAAATGTCCCTCAGCGCTGAACAAAGCGCAAGAGAAATCCAAACGCTCTTTGATGTTGACGGAGTAGGCTGTATTCTGAAGTTGCAAGCCCATTTGCTCGGCAATATTCATGAACA
Source organism: Limnohabitans sp. (assembly GCA_044357745.1). GTDB lineage: Bacteria > Pseudomonadota > Gammaproteobacteria > Burkholderiales > Burkholderiaceae_C > Limnohabitans_A. The sequence goes on from JBIKOZ010000076.1 coordinate 4,728, forward strand.
AGTTGTTAAAAACTTCAAGCAGCACAGGGTCGACTTGGGTACCTGCAGCATGCTTGGTTTGCCGTACTTCGATACGGTTCAAGAGCAAATGATCAAGTGCCGTGACTTGCGCTTGCCAACCTGGTTCTACCACCGTCGTCGCATTTTTTTCTGCAATGATGGCGGGTCCCGTGATCTGGTCCCCAATGCGCAAATCCTCACGCACAAACAAGCCCGCCTCCCACCAACGAGACTCTCCGTCAGAACCCGCCGTGAACATGCGCACGGTGGCGCGCTTGGGCACATCACGCAGGGAATGGATTGGCTTTGGCAATTCAACCGGCACATCGCCTTTGATGACAGCCTCGACAGAAACCGCTTCGACCATCAAGGCTTTGCCTGTCATTAAAAACGCAAAGCGCTGTCGGTAAGCGGCTTCAAAACCTTGTGTAATTTCATTCAAAGATCCCATGCGCACCATCAGAGCGGAATCACTGCCTTCATAACGGACATGAACTCGCTCATGCAATGCAATGACATCTCCCACAGCTTGCTTGGCCAAAGCCTCGCGCGCAGACTCACCCAAAAGTTGAAGTGGCTTTAACAATGAAGGCATGGCTTCGGGCGTTAAACGCAACTCAACGGCCTGCTCACGAATGAGGCTCTGATCTGCCAAGCCCATGCCATAGGCCGACAACACGCCGGCCAATGGATGCACATAAACTTGTTTCATGCCCAAGGCATCGGCCACCAAGCAAGCATGCTGGCCACCTGCACCGCCAAAGCATTGCAGGGTATAGCGCGTAACGTCATAGCCACGTGCGACAGAAATTTTCTTGATGGCATTCGCCATTTGCTGAACCGCTATGCGCAAAAAACCATCGGCAATGGATTCGGAGGAGCGATTCATCTGACCCGATAAAACTGCAAACTTGGCTTGCACAGCTTCTGCATCTAATCGCTGCTGACCCTCTGTGCCAAAAACAGCCGGGAAAAAATCAGGCTGAACCTTGCCCACCAAAACATTGGCATCCGTGACAGCCAATGGACCTCCGCGTCTGTAACTGGCAGGCCCCGGGTTGGCGCCAGCACTTTGCGGCCCCACGCGCAATCTAGCACCGTCAAACTGCAGCAAGGAGCCGCCACCCGCTGCTACCGTGTGAATGCTCATCATGGGCGCGCGCATGCGAATGCCAGCCACTTGGGTTTCAAACTCCCGCTCAAACTGACCCGCATAGTGCGATACGTCAGTGGAGGTGCCGCCCATGTCAAAGCCAATCACTTTGTCGTGTCCTGCGCCCTCTGCCGTTCGGGCCATGCCCACAATCCCGCCAGCGGGTCCACTCAAAATAGCATCTTTGCCAGCAAATGCGTGTGCATCGGTCAAGCCACCCGAGGACTGCATGAACATCAATTTAACGCCTGGCATTTCGCTGGCCACTTGCTCGACATAGCGGCGCAAGATGGGCGACAAATATGCATCCACCACGGTGGTGTCGCCGCGGCTGACAAACTTCATCAAAGGACTGGTTTGATGCGAAGTGCTGATTTGACTGAACCCTATTTCTTGCGCCAGGTTGGCTGCGGCTTGTTCATGCGCGGTGTAACGGTAGGCGTGCATGAAAACGATGGCCACGCTGCGAAAGCCCGCATCCCATTGCGTTTGCAGTTGCACTTTCAAATGGGCCAGGTCCAAGGGCTCAATCACTTGACCCTGGGCCGACATGCGTTCGTGCGCTTCGATCACTTGGCTGTACAACAACTCGGGTAAGACAATGTGGCGGTCAAACAATCGAGGTCGATTTTGGTACGCGATGCGCAGAGCATCGCGAAAGCCCCGGGTGGTGACCAGCAAGGTGCGTTCGCCTTTGCGCTCGAGCAGCGCATTGGTGGCCACTGTGGTGCCCATCTTGACGCAGCTGACCAGATCGGGTGTGACAGCATGATTTGCCGTCAAACCCAATAAATACCGAATGCCCGCTACGGCAGCGTCTTGGTAGTGGTCTGGGTTTTCCGACAAGAGCTTGTGCGTGAACAATTGACCCTCTGGGTTT
>JBIKOZ010000078.1:0-6750 GCA_044357745.1 Limnohabitans sp.
CAGCGTTGCCGTAGCGCATGAGAATGGCATTCACCGGACAGTTGGTGACGCTGATGGTGGTGCTCACACCGCCATCGCCTGCGGCAATTTCTTCCAACACCAAGCCCAGCGTGAGGTAGTCCAAATTGGCACCGCCCAAGTTTTCGGGCACGCAAATGCCGTAGGCCCCCAACGCAGCCAAACCTTGGTGCGCCGGCTTGGGAAACTCGTGCGACTTGTCCCATGCAGGCGCGTTGGGCCAAAGCTCTGCCTTGGCAAAATCGCGCACCGCGTCGCGAATCATTTCTTGGTCCGAAGATAGCAGCATGGTTTTCTCTTAAATGATTTCAAGCGCGACAGCGGTGCCTTCACCACCACCGATGCACAAAGTGGCCAAACCTTTTTTCAGGCCGCGCGCTTTGAGTGCATGAATGAGCGTCACCATGATGCGCGCACCCGAGGCGCCGATGGGGTGCCCCAATGCACAGGCGCCGCCATTGACATTGACGATGCTGTGCGGCACGTTAAGCTCTTTCATGAGGGCCATCGGCACCACCGCAAAGGCTTCGTTGACTTCCCACAAATCGACATCACCCACTTGCCAGCCTGCTTTGGCCAAGGCTTTTTGGGTGGCACCTACCGGCGCCGTCGCAAACCATTCAGGCTCTTGTGCATGTGTGGCGTGGCTCACGATGCGGGCCAAGGGCTTGCAACCCAACAGGGTGGCGGTGCTTTGGCGCATCATGACCATGGCAGCCGCACCATCGTTGATCGAAGAACTGGACGCCGCTGTGATGGTGCCGTCCTTTTTGAAGGCGGGTTTGAGGGAAGTGATTTTGTCGAGCTTCACTTTGCCGGGGCCTTCATCGATGCTCACCACCGTTTCACCGGCGCGTGTTTTGACCGTGACGGGTGTGATTTCAGCCTGAAAGCCGCCGGAGGCCGTGGCCGCCTTGGCGCGCTCTACACTGGCTGTGGCAAATGCATCTTGTTCTGCACGGGTGAAGCTGTATTTGGCAGCGCAGTCTTCGCCAAAGGTGCCCATCGAGCGGCCCGCTTCGTAGGCGTCTTCCAAACCATCGAGCATCATGTGATCGTAAATTTTGTCGTGACCCATGCGATAGCCGCCTCGGCCTTTGAGCATGAGGTAAGGCGCATTGGTCATGCTTTCCATGCCGCCCGCGACCAACACATCGTGCGAGCCCGCCAACAACATATCGTGGGCAAACATGGCCGCGCGCATGCCAGAGCCACACATCTTGGACAGCGTCACAGCGCCGGCGCTCTTGGGCAAACCCCCTTTAAAGCCCGCTTGGCGCGCAGGCGCTTGGCCTTGGCCGGCCATCAAGCAATTGCCAAACAAAACTTCAGTGACCAACTCAGCGCTGAATTTTGAGCCTGCTGCGGCACGCTCAATGGCGGCTTTGATGGCGGCGCCGCCTAAATCGTGCGCCGACAGTGCCGCAAAATCACCTTGGAAGCTGCCCATGGGTGTACGCGCTGCGCTAACGATCACAACAGGATCATGTGGGGTTGTCATTTGTAATGTTCCTAATCAATAAATTGCAATGGCCAGTACCGTGCAAGCCGCACCAAGCGGTGCGCCTTGTTTTTTAAATTCATTCGCCTCGGGGATACCGTTTGAAAGCGCGGCGAAACACATCGACCACCTCGTGCGATCCGGTCATGGTGACGTCCATGTCTTTCACCAGGCCATCGCTCAGACCATAAACCCAACCATGTACCGCCACTTTTTGTCCTCGACCCCATGCGTCTTGCATGACGTTGGACAAAGCCACATTGCCCACTTGCTCAATGACGTTCATTTCGCACATGGCGTCTTCTAGTTGCTGCTGCGGCAAGTGGTTCAGGCGTTGGCGATGCCGCAAACGCACATCTTGCACATGGCGCAGCCAGTTGTCGGCCAAGCCAATGCGGGTGCCGCGTGTGGCAGCCAACACACCACCACAACCGTAGTGCCCCACCACCATGATGTGCTCCACCTTGAGCGCATCGACGGCGTATTGAATGACCGACAAGGCGTTGAGGTCGGAATGCACCACCACATTGGCCACGTTGCGATGCACAAACACTTCACCAGGCTCTAGGCCTGTAATTTGATTGGCAGGCACACGGCTGTCGGAGCAACCGATCCACAAATATTTAGGCGACTGTTGCCGCGCCAAGTGGTTGAAGAAACCGGGCTGCTCGAGCTCCATGCGCTGGGCCCATGCACGATTGTTGTCAAAGAGATGGGATAGATGTTTTTGGGTCATGTTTGAATTGTCGCAATGAAGCAAATCCCTTGGCAGAAATTAGTGAATTTCTTCAACATGTTTCAGCAAACAATTCGCGGCCAATGAGCATGCGCCGGATCTCGCTGGTGCCGGCGCCAATTTCATAGAGCTTGGCATCGCGCCACAAGCGGCCTAAGGGGTAATCGTTGATGTAGCCGTTGCCGCCGAAAATTTGCACGCCTTCGCCGGCCATCCAGGTGGCTTTTTCGGCGCACCACAAAATGACACTGGCACAATCTTTACGAACTTGGCGTACGTGGTCGGTGCCCAGCAGGTCGAGGTTTTTGCCCACGGTGTAGCAAAATGAGCGGCCCGCTTGCAGCACGGTGTACATGTCGGCCACTTTGCCTTGAATGAGTTGAAACTCACCAATGCTTTGGCCAAACTGCTTGCGATCGTGAATATACGGAATGACGCTGTCCATGACCGACTGCATGATGCCCAAGGGGCCCGCCGCCAACACCGCCCGCTCGTAGTCCAAACCGCTCATGAGCACTTTGGCGCCCATGTTCAAACCACCCAAAATATTCTCGGCGGGCACTTCCACGTTTTGGAAAACCAGCTCACCTGTGTGGCTGCCGCGCATGCCCAATTTATCTAGCTTTTGCGCCACCGAGAAGCCCTTCATGCTTTTCTCAATCAAGAACGCCGTGACGCCGCGCGCGCCCATCTCGGGTTCTGTTTTGGCATAGACCACCAAGGTGTCAGCGTCAGGCCCGTTGGTGATCCACATTTTGTTGCCGTTCAAAACGTAGTAGCCACCTTTGTCTTCAGCCTTGAGTTTCATGCTGATGACGTCTGAACCTGCGCCTGGCTCGCTCATGGCCAAGGCACCCACGTGTTCGCCGCTGATGAGCTTGGGCAAGTACTTTTTCTTTTGCGCCTCAGAGCCATTGCGCTTGATTTGATTGACGCACAAATTGCTGTGCGCGCCATACGACAAACCCACGCTGGCCGATGCGCGAGAAATTTCTTCCATGGCAATCATGTGTGCCAAGTAGCCCATGTTGGCACCGCCATAAATTTCTGGCACCGTGATACCAAGCACACCGACCTCACCCATCTTGCGCCACAAGTCCATCGGAAACTGATCGGTGCGATCAATTTCTGCCGCTCGGGGTGCAATTTCAGCTTGTGCAAAATCACGTACTGCATCTCGCAAGGCGTCAATGTCTTCTCCCAATTGGAAGTTCAGTCCGGGCATGTTCATGGTGCTCTTTCTCAGCGAAGATTGATTTCGTTTCAGTAAGTTTTGGCGACGGGTACCAGGGTTTGCTGCATCACAGCGCACATGGTTTTCTGACCACTCGCATCGAGGTGAAACACCTCCGCGGTGGTGACTACAATTCTCTTGCCACTCTTGATCACTTTGCCAACCGCGCGCAGCTCACCGTGTTGGTGTGCGCTTAAAAAATTAATTTTGTATTCAACGGTGGTGACCTCCATGCCTTCAGGCGCAACCGTGAGTCCGGCGTAGCCGCCTGCAATGTCTGCCAACGCCCCCATCGCGCCGCCATGAAATCCGCCTTGCTGCTGGGTTACCTTGTCGCCATAGGGCAAGGCAACTTCAACCTCCCCTTTTTCAACCCTCAATAACTTAGCCTCTAAGTGCTGCATCATGCCTTGGCGCGCAAAGCTGGCGGCCACCCTTTGGGCCATCGGAGAGGTCATATCGTTAGCGCTCATGCGGTGGCCTTTTTGCTGGCAGGTTTATCAATGCGCGTTAGCAAATTACGCGCTTCTTTTTCGTGCGTTTTCACTTCTTCCAAGGTGGCATGCAAATCCGTCAGCTGTGACTCGAGTTGACGGCGATGCTCAGTCAAGACAATCAAAAACTTTTTCAGCTGTGCCACGGTATCGCGGGGGCTGTCGTACATGTCAATGAGCTCTTTGCCCTCTTTGAGCGACAAGCCCAAACGCTTGGCACGCAAGGTCAACTTCAAACGCGTACGATCACGCGCAGAATACACGCGGTTACGACCACCCGGCCCCGAACGTTCGGGCTCGAGAAGCCCCATGTCTTCATAAAAGCGAATGGCGCGCGTCGTGAGATCAAACTCCTTGGCCAGGTCACTGATTGAAAATTGAGTTGCCATGTGTTTACTTTCCAGCTTGCGCACAGGCGACAGACGGTGTCTTTGAGTGCGACTTACAATGCCTTAAATGTAATTGACGTTAACGTAAACGTCAATTATCCTTTGTCTGTCCCTAATTGAGCGTTTCGAACCGATCTAAACCCATGACTTCTGCCGCCAACCCTAGTGCCAACCCACCTCAAGCCAGCCATACGCCGGTGCTATTGACGGGTGAAAAGGCGCTGGCCTTCCCTTTTGGCGACGCGCTGCCCGCTGTTGGCCAAGCACTGACCGTGGCGCCCGGTATCTTATGGATCCGCATGCCATTGCCTTTTGCGCTGGACCACATCAACCTGTGGTTGTTAGAAGATTCTGAGGAAACGCCAACCGGCCTTCGAAAAGGCTGGACCGCTGTCGACTGCGGCGTGGACAACCCGGGCACCCAAGCCGCTTGGGAACAAGTTTTTGCCGGCCCCATGAAAGGCTTGCCCATTTTGCGAGTGCTGGTGACGCACATGCACCCAGATCACATGGGGTTGGCCCATTGGCTGTGCGCCAAATTCAATGCGCCCCTGCTGATCAGCGCTACTGAATACCAATCGGCGGTGCTGGCGTCGCAAGGCACCTCCAACTTTGGTGGCATCGGCACGCAACAATTTTTCTCGTCAAATGGATGGAACAACCCAGACGACCAAGAGAAGGTCAACTCGCGTGTTTTTTATTACAACAAGATGGTGCCCTCTGTCCCTGAAACTTATCGTCGATTGATGGACGGTCACAGCCTGATGATTGGTGGCCATGCTTGGCGCTGCATCAGTGGCTGGGGACACTCACCCGAGCACATTGCGCTTTACTGCGAAGATACCAAAGTGCTCATCAGCGGCGACATGGTGCTGCCCAAAATTTCAACCAACGTGAGCGTCTACACGCAAGAGCCCGAGGCAAATTCGCTCTCGCTTTTTTTGAACTCTTTGAAGAAATTTTCCGATGTGCCTGCAGACACGGTGGTCATGCCCTCGCATGGGCGTGTGTTTCGCGGCCTGCACACGCGCATTGCACAACTGGTTCACCATCACGAAGAGCGCTTGCATGACGTGCTGGCAGCCTGCCAAGAAAAACCAGGCAGCGCCCATGACATGCTGAGCGTCATTTTCAGAAGGCCTTTGGATTTCCATCAAACCACCTTCGCCATGGGCGAGTCGGTAGCGCATTTGCATGCGCTTTGGTATGAAGGCAAGATGAAACGCTTCATAGACGAAGAAGGTGTTTGGCGTTTTAAAACGCTCAGCCTTTGAATTTCACGCCCAATTGGCCAAATTTTCTTTTTGCAGTTCTTTTCTACGCGCCATGTGGTCTGGCAAGATGTCGGCCACCACTTTCCAAAATGCCGGGCTGTGGTTCATTTCGTGCAAGTGCGCTAATTCATGAACCACCACGTAGTCAATCGCATCTGGTTTTAAATGAATCAGGCGCCAATTCAAACGGATGGCGCCATCCACGCGGGCACTGCCCCAACGTGAACCAGCATTTGACAAACTCAAGCGACGCCACTGCACGCCCATTTGTGGCGCATAAAAATTCAAGCGGCTTTCAAACAAATTTTTTGCTTCCCGCATCAGCCAAGCTTGCACAGCGTCTCTAATTTGCGAAGCCTCAGCGTTGTGTGGCAACGCCAAAAGCAATTGACGTTGATCATCTAACTCACTTCGACCATTCTCTGGACTCAAGCGCAAATGAAGGGGCGCACCCAAGTAGTCAAGACTTGCGCCTTCACACCATTCAATTTGGCGAATATTTTTTTGACGCTCTTGCACTTCTGCCCATTTGCGCAGTACCCACTCGCCACGCTCTTGCAAGCCCAACTCAACCTCTTTGAGCGTGACCCATTTGGGCGCACGCACTTCCAAGCCATCAGGGCCGACCACAAATCCAATCGACCGTCTTCGTACACGTTGAAACAAATAAGCAACCCGCATGCCTTCTAAAACTGTTTCCCGATTGGCACGGGGGTGCGTCAAAGTAAGATCAGGATGGGCCGGGGTGACTGGCGTTTCGCTGTGAACAGGCGTTGACAAACGACGCGAGGGTGTTTGCCGCGGCGACGACGCTGGCGAAGGGCTAAAAAAATCAAGAACCAGTTGAAGCGGGTGACGCATCGTGATGGCTCACTCAAGCTTTTGAAGCAGCTTTTGAAGCAGCTTCTATAGCAACTTCTGAATAGGCCTCAGGGTCTAAGCGACGCATTTCCGCCTCAATCCAGCCTTCCACTTCGCGCATCAACTCTTCAGGTTGGCGACCTTCACTGGAAATCATTTTGCCAATCGAGATGTCCACAATGCCCGGCCTCTTGATAAATGCTTTGGTGGGCCAGCACTTGGCCGAAGTCACCGCAATGGGGA
>JBIKOZ010000079.1:0-6731 GCA_044357745.1 Limnohabitans sp.
GCGCCGATGATAGTGCGGGTTCCCGTGTGAAAGTAGGACATTGTCAGGCTCTTATAGCGAGAAACGCCCCATAGAAATATGGGGCGTTTTTTTTCGTCTGTCGAAATCGAAGCCGTCTACAAATTCACAAGCAGCGTGTCTTGAAAAGCCAGCGCCTTGCTTCGCTCCAAATCTTGTAACATTTCTTCTAGCCAAACATCAATGCCGATCTGGGGGGCATGCATTGTGTGCAGCACTTGAAGATATCGAACACGGGTCGCCCACTTCATGAAGTCCAGTTTCTGAACTTTGTTCAGTTCGAGCAATTTGTATTTCAACAAAACTTTGGCGCCATAGCGAGCATGTTTCAACGGGCTCTGAACAAACCCATCCAACTTTTTCCTTGCTGTGGCCAATGCAGCATCAACATCTTGAAAGTTGGCGCCATGACCTGGAATGATCCAATGCGGCCGAAGGGACTCTATCAAGTCCAGTGTGTCGGCCACTTCTGCGAAGGCAGAAATGCCTTCAAGCTCGGGAAACACCACACCAAATCCATTGGCCCACAAAGCATCTGCCGAAATCAAAATCTTGTGTGAGGGCTCAAACAAGATAACGGAGTGAGGGTCATGCCCAGGCGCCGCCATCACTTGCCAATCCAAGTTGGCCAGTCTGATCAATTGCCCCGCTTGCAGCAAGCCATCAAATTTAAAACGGGGGCACAACTGGCCTGTGGACTCATAACTCAAAGCAGACTCATTCCAAACAGCAACGGCTTTAGATTCGCCAGGCGGTATGAAAGTTTGCATGGCTGGGTAATGCATTTGCAAAATAGCATTGCCACCGCAATGATCACTGTGCAAGTGGGTGTTGACCAACCGATCTAAGGAGCGCTTGTTCAATGCATGTTGAACCAGCGCCAAAGTTTGGTCTTGATGGGTCACGTAGCCACTGTCGATCAGGGTGGCTGAATCTGCGTCGGTGAAAAGGATGTTGTTGGCAGAAAGCCAGCCCCGCTCAAAAAACTGAAGGCCGGGTAAGTTCAAAATACTTTGCATTAATTTCAGTGTGTGTTGCTTCTCAGCTCGCGTCGAAGAATTTTACCGACATTCGATTTGGGCAATTCATCCCTGAATTCAATGTACTTCGGACGCTTGTAACCCGTGAGGTTGTCGTGACAAAAGCGAGCGACGGCATCTTCGGTCAGCATGCTGTCACTGCGAACCACAAACACCTTGATGGTCTCACCCTGCATGGCATCGGGAATGCCAATGGCGGCGCATTCCACAACGCCAGGGCAAATGGAAATGACGTTTTCAAGCTCGGAAGGAAACACATTGAAGCCACTCACAATGATCATGTCTTTTTTGCGGTCAACAATTCGGAAGTAGCCTTGCTCATCCATGATGCCTACATCGCCTGTGCGCATGAAGCCATCGGGCGTGAAGGCTTTTCTGGTTTCTTCTTCTTGTTGGTAATAGCCCACCATCACATTGGGGCCGCGAATGCAAATTTCCCCCGACTCACCTTGCGGCAAGCTCTGGCCTTCTTCATCTTTGATGGCCATCTCAATGCTGGGCAGTGGCAAGCCAATGGTGCCGCTGAAAGAAGTGCGTGTAACAGGATTGTTGGTGCCAATGGCGCAGGTCTCGCTCATGCCCCAGCCTTCAATCATGGCACTGCCCGTAGCCGCTTGCCACGCACGCGCAGTGCCCTCAGAGGCCGCCATGCCACCTGCTTGTGTGAGGCACAAATGTGAAAAATCAATTGTTTTAAACAGAGGGTGTTGGAGCAGTGCATTGAACAAGGTGTTCACGCCAGGCATCATGTGAAACGGCCTCTTTTTAAGGGTTTCGATGAACTTGGAAAAGTCTCTGGGGTTGGGCACCAGCGTGAGGTGAGAGCCCTGTCGAATGGCCAAAAAGCAAAGCGTCAATGCAAAGATGTGATACAGCGGCAGCGCAGCAATGCCGTTCACTTTGCGCAGATCAGGCAAGCGTGCAAGGGCAGGCGCAAACCATGTTTCAGCTTGCAAAATAGCGGCCACAATGTTGCGGTGTGTCAGCACCGCACCTTTCGACAAACCGGTGGTGCCTCCGGTGTATTGCAAGAAGGCAATGTCATCCAAGGTCTGCGCGCTTGATTTGAAATTGAGTTGCCGGCCCAGTGCAATGGCTTGCTTGAATGATGTCACCTGATGTTGGTCATTGAGGGGCAGCTCAAACTCTGGCACCATCTTTGCCAAATGGCGCACGGCAAAAGTGATCCACCGGCCATACACCGGACCTAACAAATCGCCCATGGAAGCCAACACGGTGTGTTTAATTTGTGTGCGCTCAATCACCTCGGCCAGTGTGCCTGCGAAGTTTTCCAAAATCACAATGGCGCACGCACCCGAATCTTTCAGTTGATGCTCAAGTTCGCGCGCTGTGTACAAAGGATTGACATTGACGCACGTATAGCCAGCACGAAGAATGGCTGCCATGGTCACCGCAAATTGCGGGATGTTGGGCAACATGATGGCAATCCGTGAGCCCGGTTGCAAACCTTGCGATTGAAACCAAGCGCCTAGAGCCTGTGAGAGTTGGTCTAGCTCTCGGTAAGTCATCCAGCGCTCCATGCAGACCGAGAAGGGGCTGTCGCCGTGCTGTTGAAAAGCTTGATTGAGTAAATCGGTGAGCGACCCATATTCGTTGGGGTCGATCTCGTGCTTCACATTGGCGGGGTAATTCTTCAGCCAAATTTTGTCCATGTACTGCTCCTAGGAATGCAAGCATTGTCGTCACTCTGGGGTCAACATGCCATGAGGCATTACCCCGTGAAGCTCATTTGGACAAAGTGGAGACAAGCGCTGACAAATGTGCAAGAATAAGGGAAAACCCTATGAACCAGATCAAAGCCATTTACCAATCTTTGCGGCAACGTTGGATGCGCTGGATTCCGATTCGAATTCTGAGCGTCAAACACCGCCTCAAAATCATTGCGCACCTGCAAAGCCTGGGGCCGCAAGACAGATACCTGCGTTTTGGCTATCCCGCCACCGACGAGCAGATCGAAAATTATGTCAATCAACTTAACTACGTCCGAGACGACATTTACGGCGTCTTCAACCGCCGCCTAGAGATTGTGGCCATGGCGCATTTGGCTTTTTCGGTCGATCCCAAGTGGTCCTCGTGCTCAGAATTTGGCGTTTCTGTTGACGCTAGGATGCGCGGCCGGGGTCTTGGGGGCCGTTTATTTGACCGGGCGATGGTTCACGCCCGAAATCAAGGCGTTGCGCTGATGTTCATTCATGCGCTCAGCGAAAACACCCCGATGCTCAAAATTGCCCGCAAGGCGGGCGCTCGCGTAGAGCGTGATGGCAGCGAAAGCGACGCCTACCTCAGCTTGCCGGCAGCCAATTTAGACAGCCAAATGAACGAATTGATTGAAGAGGGCATGGCTGATTTGGATTTTCAAATCAAGTCCCGAGCCCATCAGTTTTTGCAATTCCTTCAAACGCTCCAAGAAGTTCGGCAGGGTGTTCGCAAAGCGCGTCACCAATCGGGTCTTTAATCCGCTATCCTAGAGGGTCTGCAACAACGGCTTTTGGCCCACCAGACTGTGTCCGACCCGCACCCTGCTCGCTTCAACGAGCGTGACGAAAAAAGTGAAATCAAACGAGATGTGAAGCGCGAAGACAAGCGCTCCTTCTTGCAAAAATTGGCCGAGTTCATTCACCCCGGCCCAGACTCTAAAGACGAGCTCATCGAAACGCTCGCTGAGGCAGAAGACAATCAGATCATCAATGCCGAAAGCCGTGGCATGTTGGAGGGGGTGATTCGGATGGCCGACATGACAGCTGGCGATGCCATGGTAGCCGCACCGCGCATGGAGTTGTTGTCAATCGATGCGCCCTTTGATGAGCTGTTGCACCAAGTGATTGACACCGCACACTCCCGTTTTCCGGTTTACGAAGGCGATCGCGAAAACATCATTGGCATTTTGATGGCCAAAGATTTACTCAAACTGCAGCGTGCGCCCGAACTCAATATTCGCGCACTTCTGAGGCCAGCCGTGTTTGTGCCAGAGAGCAAAGGCCTCAATGATTTGCTCAGCCAATTTAGAGACAACCGACAGCACTTGGCCATGGTGATCGATGAATTTGGGCGCACTGCGGGCCTGATCACCATCGAAGACGTGCTGGAAGAAATTGTGGGCGAAATCGAAGACGAGTTCGACATCGAAGACGATGCGGGCGACATCTTCGGACTGTCCGATCAAACCTATCGCGTGAACGGCGACACTTCCCTTGAACGTGTGTCAGAAGCCTTCGGTGTCAAACTCAATCCGGTTGTCGACGACGAAGAAAACCACGACTTTGACACCATCGGCGGCCTTGTGGCGCACGAGATGGGCCATGTGCCCAGGCGGGGCGAAAAGTTCAGCCTTTCCGGACTCGATTTTGTGGTGCTGCACACACGCGGCGGTGCAGTTCGTTGGTTCAAAGTTTCACCCTCTCAGCGAAACAAATAATGAAGATGTGGACATTCACCGTGTCCGCCTTGGCAGGTGTGATGCATGGTTTCTCGATGGCATGGCCTGCATTTTTGTGGGGCGATGCACTCGAAATTTCAGGACACGCTTCGGGACTCTTGCAAGGCTTGAGCATGGCCCTGTTGTGCGCCTTACTGCTGCGCATTGCGTCAACGGATGCCCCTCAAAAACGTTTGTGGTTGCAAGGATTTTGGACCGCAGGTCTGTTTGCCACCAGCGCCATGGCCAGCACCTGGGGCTGGCTTTATGTGTCCATGCACCGTTATGGCGGCCTGCCCTCTTGGCTAGCCGCTGTCGCGGTTCTGTCATTGGCCATGGCCTTGTCTGTTTATTTTGCGGCGGCCGGTGGCGTTTGGGTCGCGCTGTTCCGGCGCTGGATTTTGACGGCCAGAGGCAAGGAGGCGCGTTATGCCAAGGATCAACCGGAATACACACGAGAAGAGTTTCGCCATGGCCTTGCGGGCGTGCTCATGTTTGCCGCTTTGTGGACCGTGGCAGAACTTTGCAGAGGTCAGTGGCTGACGGGTTTTCCGTGGGGTGCTGCAGGCTATGCGCACACCGACAGTCTGTTGGCCACCTACTTGCCGTGGGTGGGCGTGTACGGTGTGGGCGCTATTTCAGCCGGCTTGAGCATGGCACTTCCGCTGCTAGTCGCCATGTGGATGGCCCAAAGAACGCAGGCTTGGCGAGGCTTGGCATTCTTTGGTTTGGCGTTGGCTGTTCTGCTGCCCCTCGCGCTTGAAAATACAGGTACCCAGTTTTCACAAGCCGCACAAACGATGAAGGTGAGACTGCTCCAAGGGAATATTCCACAAGACGAAAAATTCATTCCGGGGCAAGGCGTTAAATTGGCGCTCAACTGGTACAGCGAGCAATTGCTGAACAACCCAGAGCCTTTGGTCGTCACACCAGAAACGGCCATTCCCGTGCTACCGCAACAATTGCCGCCCGCTTATTGGCAACGCCTTCAAGACAAATACGCGCATGGACATGACGCCCAACAACTGGCATTGATTGGCCTGCCCATGGGAGAGGCCGGGGCCGGCTACAGCAATTCAGTGATTGCCATCGGCCCTCCTGCGGGTTCGAGAGTCGAGGCCTCAGCGGCGGGTGTAAAAACCAATGCTGAATTTGCCTATCGATATGACAAACAACACCTGGTGCCATTTGGCGAATTCGTGCCGCCCTTTTTTCAATGGTTTGTGCGGCTGATGAACATTCCCTTAGGCGAATTTGCCCACAATCGTCCCGCCCCAACCCTTGTGTCTTGGCAGGGTCAACGCTTGTTGCCCCAAATTTGCTATGAAGATTTGTTTGGCGAAGAAGTGGCGCAATATTTTGTCAATGAATCGGAGGCGCCCACCGTGTTGGTCAACATGAGTAATTTGGCATGGTTTGGCGATACCACTGCGGCAGCCCAGCACCTGGCCATTTCGCGCATCCGTGCCATGGAATTTCAGCGGCCTGTCATCCGCGCCACCAACACAGGACGCACGGCGTTGATCGATGACAAGGGGCAGGTGAAAGCGGCACTGCCAGCGTTCACACGAGGGGCCTTGGTCGGGGAGTTTGAAGGGCGCACCGGGCTGACGCCCTATGCGCAGTGGACCTCGAGCTGGGGTTTGAAGCCGCTTTGGTTGATTTGCTTTGCAATTGTTCTGGTTTTAGGCCTGTTTTCTCGTCGCTCTGGCGCTAGGGCGCTTTAAAATCTAGGGTTGCCGCCGCTATTCGGGGGCACTCTCATTTTTAAGCCATGTTGACCTTCCAACAAATCATTTTGAAACTGCAGTCCTATTGGGACGCTCAAGGCTGCGCGCTGTTGCAACCCTATGACATGGAAGTGGGTGCGGGCACTTCGCACACGGCCACGTTCTTGCGCGCCATTGGCCCTGAGCCCTGGAAGGCGGCTTATGTGCAACCCAGCCGTCGGCCTAAAGATGGCCGCTATGGTGAGAACCCCAACCGTTTGCAGCACTACTACCAATACCAAGTGGTTCTAAAACCGGCACCATCCAACATTTTGGATTTGTATTTAGGCTCACTGGAAGCACTGGGCTTTGATCTCAAAAAGAACGACATTCGTTTTGTGGAAGACGATTGGGAAAACCCCACGCTGGGTGCTTGGGGTTTAGGCTGGGAAGTTTGGCTCAATGGCATGGAGGTGACGCAGTTCACTTACTTCCAACAAGTGGGCGGCATCGATTGCAAACCCATCA
>JBIKOZ010000080.1:0-6726 GCA_044357745.1 Limnohabitans sp.
TGTGACAAGCCAGCAATGAGGCGATTGCGCTTGGGAAAATTAGAGGTGATGGGCGGTGTGTTCAAGTGATATTCGCTGATCAATAAGCCATGTGCTGCAATTTCTAATGCCAAGGCGTGATTTTGAGGGGGATAGACGCGGTCTAGTCCTGTACCCACCACAGCCACAGTGTGCAAGGGATGATGGGGGTGACCACCTTGCAAGGCGCCTTGATGGGCTGCGGTGTCAACCCCTAATGCCAAGCCAGAAATCACAGTGAGCCCCGCTTGAGCAAGGTGAAGGGCGAAGTCATGGGCATTCAAACGACCTTGTGGAGTGGGATTGCGACTGCCAACCACGGCAAGGGCTCGTGGCGCATGGTCAAGTGTTGGGCTGAGCAAATGCAGATACTGCGTCTGCCCTAATACATACAGAAGCAAAGGGGGGTCAGGCATGAGCAAAAAGGGGCTGGGGTAGTCCTCATCGTTCAGTGTGAGAATTTGCTTGCGCAGTGTCTTGGAGTTGCTGGGGTCAGCCTGTGTTTGGTGCCAATTCCAGGCGGTTTCTACAGTCGCCTCTAATTCAGGAGGTGTCCGTCGAAGTTGTTGACTGACAGGACCGCTGACAATCGATTGCAAGGCACTGGCGCTTTGCTCAAAGATGAGCTCGGGCAGGCCAAATGCTTGCAGCAGGGAGCGGGCGGTGAGATTGCCCACGCCGGGTGTGAGGCTCAAACGCAGCCAAGCCTTCAGACTTTCACGTGTCGAAACCATTTTTTTCCTCAATATGAAGCCGCAGGTTGAGGGGGCGATTTTGGGTACGATCTAAGTCTTCGGCAAGGCTTCTTCAAATTAGAGAAAATAGAGGTATTGCTGAATACAAAACAACATGGCACTTTTAAACATTCTTTGCTATCCCGACCCCCGCTTGAACAAGTTGGCGAAACCCGTGACGGAGTTTGATGACAAACTGCGCGCGCTGGTTGCCGACATGCTGGAAACCATGTACGAATCGGAAGGTGTGGGCCTGGCGGCGACCCAAGTGGACGTGCATCAACGCTTGGTCGTCATGGACACATCTGAAGATCGCAACCAGCCTGTGGTTTTGGTCAACCCTGAAATTACGTGGTTCAGTGAAGAGCGCATGAAGGGTGAAGAGGGTTGTTTGTCCGTGCCCGGCATTTACGATGGTGTTGAGCGTGCCGTGTCCATCAAAGTGAAAGCGGCAGATGAAAACGGTCAAGTGCGTGAGTTGGCAGCAGAAGGTCTGATGGCGGTTTGTGTGCAACATGAACTCGATCACTTGATCGGCAAAGTATTTGTGGAGTATTTGTCACCCTTGAAGCGCAATCGCATCAAAACCAAAATGCTCAAGGTGCAAAGAGAGGGCGCTTAATTGCTCATCCAGAAAGAAGTTCCATGCGCGTGATATTTGCGGGCACCCCAGAATTTGCGCGCAGGGCATTGGCAGCGCTGCATGCTGCGGGCCATGAGATTGTGGGCGTGTTCACACAGCCCGACCGACCCGCAGGCAGAGGCATGAAATTACAGACTTCCGCGGTCAAGCAGTTTGCGCTTGAAAAAGGTTTGCCTGTGGTGCAGCCGCACAGTTTGAAACTGGATGGCAAATACCCAGAAGAAGCTGCTGCGGCACAGACCTTCATTGCGCAAGCCCAAGCCGATGTCATGGTGGTGGCCGCTTATGGCTTGATCCTGCCTCAATGGGTTTTGGATGCGCCCGGTTTCGGTTGCCTGAACATCCATGCTTCTTTGTTGCCACGCTGGCGAGGTGCTGCACCCATTCATCGTGCGATTGAAGCGGGCGATGCGCAAACGGGCGTCACCATCATGCAGATGGATGCCGGATTGGACACGGGTGACATGTTGTATGGGGAAGCCTTGTTGATTGGGGAACAAGAAACCACAGCCAGTTTGCATGACAAGTTGGCCGACATGGGTGCACGCATGCTGGTGGAGGCATTGACGCAGGCTGCACACTTCAAGCCTGTGAAGCAACCCACTGAAGGGGTGACTTATGCCCACAAAATTGAAAAGACAGAAGCCGCCATTGATTGGACCCTGAGTGCACAAACATTGTCTCAGCGCGTGCGAGCGTTTGATCCATTTCCTGGCGTGACGGCGCAGATGGCTGGGGAGGTGGTGAAGGTCTGGCAGGCGCATGCAACGAGCCGCGCCACCGTTCAACTCTCTGCCCCAGCGGCCGGCACACTTTTGGCCATCCGTGAGGGTGGACTTGAGGTGGCCTGTGGTGACGGTGTCTTGTGCCTCACACAATTGCAAAAACCCGGCGGCAAGCGCCAATCTGCAGCAGAGTTTGTGCGCAGTTTCAGGGGCGAAGTCGGCGATGTTTTTAAAAGCTGAAAATTACCGTCACCCTGCATTCTTGGACGGACTGCGTGATGCAGCGCCGCAAGCAACAGGTGTGGCCGCTTGGGGGTTGATGACCGGCGTGGCCATGATGAACTCTGGCATGAGTGTCATGGAGTCGATTGCCATGACCTTGTTTGTTTACGCGGGCAGCTCTCAATTGGCCGCCATTCCCTTGATTGCGGCGGGTGCGCCTGCGTGGGTCATCTTGGCAACGGGCTTTTGTGTCAACTTGCGTTTCATGGTTTTCAGTTTGCATCTCCGACCCTACTTGATGCATTTACCGCGATTCGAAAGATTGATGCACGGGTATCTGACGGCAGACATCAGCTATATTTTATTTACTAGACGGTTTCTAAAGCCTGGCAGTGATTCAGACCAACAACATACGCAAACGGCATTTCTTGCGGGCAATACGTGCATTATTTGGGTGAGCTGGATGGCGGCCAGTTTGTTTGGCATTTACTTGGCCAATATTATTCCTGCGGCTTGGGGCTTAGGTTTCGCGGGCACCTTGTGTCTGGTGGGCATCTTTTGTTCATTGGCAAGTACCAAGATGCGCTTCTTTGCCGCCGGTGTAGCGGCGTTGACCGCCATGGCCGCTTATCAGTTGCCCTTGAAATTTAACATTGTGATGGCCATTGTGGTAGCGGTGATTTTGAGCATGAGTTTGGAGCGCCTGCGAAAACCTTCACAAGGGCATGGCGCGTGATGTTTTTCGAAGGCACTGATGTTTGGACCGTCGCAGTGATTGCGGGCCTCACTCTGGTCACTTTCATCACCCGCAGTTTCTTTTTCATTTCAAGTGAAGAGTGGACCTTGCCTGAATGGGCGCAGCGAGGCTTGCAATATGCACCGATTGCGGCTTTGGCGGCAGTGGTTTTTCCTGAAATATTGATACAGCAAGGCCACTTTTTGCAAACATGGATGGACGCACGCTGGGTCGGCGCGTTGGTCGGCGGCGCTGTTTACTTTTGGAAGCGCAATGTGCTGTTAACCATTGTGGTGGGCATGATGGCTTACCTGCCACTGCATTTATTGCTGGGCTGGTAGGTGATTCGTCCCAGGTTCGATGTGTGCGAGTCAGTTTGCGCAAGCTTGCAAGATTAAAATTTGAGCTATTCAGGCCGGTTTGTTTCGCAGGCCCCATCTTCACCCTTTGTAAAGAGAAATTCAATGAACGTCATTCGCTTTTCAGCTTTGTGTGCACAAGGCAAAGTCAAAGGTCTGCGGGTGTTTATCCGCGCTGATTTGAATGTGCCGCAAAACGATCGCGGCGACATTACGGAAGACACCCGAATTCGTTCCTCTGTGCCTTGTATTCAAATGGCCCTGGATGCAGGCGCGGCGGTCATGGTCACCAGTCATTTGGGTCGTCCCACAGAAGGCGAATTCAAAGCTGAAGACTCATTGGCGCCTGTCGCCAAACGCCTTGCCGAATTGCTCGGCCGTGACGTCATGCTCAAAGCCAATTGGATCGAAGGTGTTGACGTGTCCGCAGGCCAAGTCGTCTTGCTTGAAAACTGCCGCGTGAACAAGGGCGAGAAAAATAACAATCCAGAGTTAGCGAAAAAAATGGCCATGCTTTGCGACATTTATGTGAACGATGCCTTTGGCACAGCGCACCGCGCGGAAGGCACGACTTATGGCATTGCTGAATATGCCAAAGTGGCTTGTGCCGGCCCTTTGTTGGCAGCAGAGATTGATGCCATTACCAAAGCCCTGGCGCACCCTGCGCGCCCCTTGGCCGCCATTGTGGCGGGCAGCAAGGTGTCTACCAAACTCACTATTTTGAAGAGCCTGGCCGACAAAGTCGATCAGCTGATTGTGGGTGGCGGCATTGCCAACACGTTCATGTTGGCCGCTGGTTTGCGCATTGGCAAAAGCTTGGCCGAACCCGACTTGTTGGCTGAAGCCAAAGCCGTGATCGAGATCATGAAGGCGCGAGGTGCCGAAGTGCCAATCCCAACGGACGTGGTGACCGCCAAATCATTTTCAGCAGATGCCGTTGCCACCGTCAAGAAAGCCACTGAAGTGGCCGATGACGATTTAATTTTGGACATTGGCCCTGAGACGGCTGCTAAATTGGCCGCTCAATTGAAAGTGGCCGGCACCATTGTGTGGAATGGCCCGGTTGGTGTGTTCGAGTTTGCCGCGTTTGAAAACGGGACACGTGCGATTGCGCTGGCGATCGCAGAATCAAGCGCATTCAGCATTGCAGGGGGCGGCGACACTTTGGCGGCGATTGCCAAGTACGGCATTGAAAGCCACGTGGACTACATCTCTACCGGGGGCGGCGCGTTCTTAGAAATGCTGGAAGGCAAGACCTTGCCAGCGATTGAGATATTGACGAAACGCGCGCAGCCAGCTTAAGACTTGGCGGGCAAGTTGCCGCGCACAGGGCTGGTCATTTGACCCTGGAAATCTGTCCAGCACTCGCGTGTGAAGTCATACAGCTTGCAAGCCTTGGCGGTTTTGAAATACCAGTTCCAAGAAAAGGGCTGAACAATGATGCGGCCCGGTAGCATCTCTTCTAATTTGGCTTGTGCTTTTTTCAAGCGATAAAGCGGAATGCTCATGTCGACATGGTGCGCAGTGTGCTCCATGATGTGGTGCACCATGTTGCCAATCTTCATGGGGAACGTGAGGTGCACGGTGGTCGACACGAAGGGCTGGGCTTTGGTCCATGCCGATTTGTCGTTGTGCCATGACACACGCACGTGCGTGTGGTGAACATAAACCACAAAACCAATCATGGTGTTCCAGAACAAAAAGGGCACCACCACACCCATTGACAAAGACAGTGCAATCGACTGACCGGTTGCCACTGCGGCATAGCTGATCACGCCCACCCACAGTAAGCCAAATGTGGTGACCAAGGCGCTGTCTTTGAAAAAGATGGGACGGCGTGTGGGCATGTGTGTTTTGTTGGGGAAGAACTCACGCTTCCACCAAATTTCAATGAGGTAGTAAAGACCGGGCGCCCAACCGCTGCGGTAAAGGTACTGCAGCAATCGATCGACGGGCCCCAGTGCGGCAAACTCTTCAGCTGTCAAAGGTGTCCAAACAAAATCGACGCCTTTGAGGTTGGTATAGCCGTGGTGCACCACGTTGTGGCCCGTGTCCCAAAGGCTGAAAGGTGTGAGTGAATACAAAAAGGCGTAGCGGCCAATCCACTTGTTCAGTTCGCGATGGGGTGTGAGACTTTGGTGGCAGGCGTCGTGACCAATGATGAAAAGACGACCAATGACAAAGCCTGCAGCCAAGCCGCACAAGAGCTTGAGCCAGACCGACTCGAAGGAAATGGTGCCGGCCACAAGGCCCATGAACAAGGCTGTATCGAGGACCAAAAGAACGAAGGCGCGCAATGTCGACCGCTGCGATAAAGGCACAAGCCACTCGCGAATAACTTTGCGATGGGGCATGACCTGATCTAAAGGAATGGGCTGCAAATTGTCAGAAGTTGAATGTGTCGTCATAAATAAGGTGCAGAAGCTGTGCTTGGGGGCCAATCAAAGTGATGCCCTAGTCTAAACCGAGAGTCTTTTCCTGTGAATGACATGGGTCAATGGGCTTTCCGCTTTGGCAAAAAAGAGCCGCCTCGCCTGTGATTCTGCGCTCTAAAAGCTTTTTGTAATGGCTTTTCCAGCTTTCTACGTCATGGCCGCTCGAAATACCGCCGTCACCGCTGACGCCAATGGCCCTGCAATGACTCATTTCGTGGGAAAATTGACCTTCAATGACACCGGAGAGAAGTCCAAATGCCCAGCCGCGCCACCAAAATTGTTGCCACCTTAGGCCCTGCTTCTAGCGATCCTGCATTGCTTGAAGCCATGATTCGCGCTGGCGTGAATGTGGTCAGGTTGAATTTCAGCCATGGCAAAGCGCAGGATCACATTGACAGAGCCCGCTTGGTGCGAGAGGCCGCGATCCGTGCAGGCCGTGAAGTGGCCATCATGGCTGATTTACAAGGGCCCAAAATTCGCGTTGGTAAATTTGTCGAAGGCAAGGTCATGTTGGTGCCAGGCGAGAAGTTTGTCTTAGACGCATCGCGCACCGAACTGGGCGATCTGACGGGCGTTGGACTTGATTACAAAGAGTTGCCTCGCGATGTCAAGTCGGGCGATGTGTTGTTGCTCAACGATGGCTTGATTGTGCTTACCGTTGACTCAGTGCAGGGCGAAAAGGTCAACACCACCGTCAAGTTGGGCGGCGAGTTGTCTAACAACAAAGGCATTAATAAACAAGGCGGGGGTCTGACGGCACCGGCCCTCACAGCCAAGGACATGGAGGACATCAAAACAGCGATGAGCTTTCAGGCCGACTACTTGGCGGTGAGTTTTCCAAAAAATGCCACCGA
>JBIKOZ010000081.1:0-6701 GCA_044357745.1 Limnohabitans sp.
CGCTGTACGTGGCCGGAAGTGGGCCTGTTGTTGGTCGCAACCTTTTTGTTCTTTCGACCCGATTGGGCGATAGACCAATTCGCTCCAAAATACGTCAGCGCCCCAGCTGCTGATATTTATAAGGTGGCGGACACTTTGCTAGAAGATGAATGGCTTGTTGTGGGTATTTCTGGCGAAAATATCGATGGCAATTCGATCACTAAAACGGTCGCCATTCCTATGGGCAAAGGGACATCGGGTCGAGAGCGTTTAAGAGATGCCGGCGTCACTTTGATGCAACTAGGTGCAGATTTTGAGGTTGCTAACGTCAAGTTTGGTAGCCGAGCTAAAAAGTTAGGCTTAGAGCAGGGCTACAAGATTCAAGAACTCAAATTGCCGAACCCTCAGCGACCATCCCAATACTGGGTATTTTTACCAGCACTGCTTTTGAGTGTTTTAGTTTGGCGAATGCAAGGTCAAAGAATCAAAAGTTTCAACGATAGGCATTGAAATGCACGTCTGTGTCTTGGGAGCCGGTATTATTGGTTTGAGTACAGCGTACGAACTGAACCAAAGGGGTTTTAAGGTCACTGTCGTTGATGGTGCTGATCAAGTTGGCGCTGGTGCCAGTGGTCAAAATGGCGCTCAATTGAGCTACAGCTATGTGCAACCATTGGCCGACCCCTCCATCTGGGCTCACTTGCCTGAACTTTTGCTCTCGTCAGATTCACCCCTAAAGTGGAGCCCCCAATTTGATCCACAGCAATGGCTTTGGTTACTTTCATTTTTAAGAGCTTGTAACCGCACCGATTCCGAAAACTCAACCGCCGAACTGATTGCTTTAGCAGGACTTAGCCGAGTAAGCCTAGATGCCATGCGTGATCGAGAAAAAATTGATTGCGATTTTTCAAACACTGGCAAGCTCGTACTGTATTCATCGCAAAAATCATTTTCAGCTGCTCAAAAACAAATGGCGTTGCAGGCGTCCTTGGGCTGTGAGCAACAAGCTCTTGATCCGCTCAACTGCATTCAAATAGAGCCAGCCTTGCTGCATTACAAAAGCAATATTGTTGGCGGTATTTACACAGCATCCGAATGTGCAATCGATACATTGAAACTCTGCACGAGTCTTGAAGCTATTTTGCGCACAAGAGGTGTTCAATTTCTATTGAATAATACCGTTTGCCAACTGACTGTGCGCGGAAGGCGAGTGACAGAAATTCTTACCAAGTCAGATTCGATTGAAGCTGATTTTTTTGTTCTAGCTTGCGGCTCTTCAAGTGCAAGTTTGGCTAGATCTGTGAATGTGTCATTGCCCATTTATCCGATCAAAGGCTATAGCGTTACTTTCGATTTAGCAGAAACAAATGTACTTTCGGAAAATCTTGCACCTCATGTCAATGTGACAGATACATCTAGGAAAATTGTATTTGCACGACTGGGTCATCGTTTGCGTGTTGCTGGGATGGCTGAAATTGTTGGATACGATGCAAGCATTGATAGCAGCGCGATCGCGAAATTAATTGCTGCGACACACCACCTTTTTCCACAGCTAGAAACCTGCCCAGTATCGCAAGCTTGGGCGGGCCTTCGACCAGCAACTCCAACAGGATTACCTGTTATTGGAAAAAGAGAAGACGCCCCCGACAACTTGATTTTCAATACAGGCCATGGTGGGCTGGGTTTGACTTTGGCGTTTGGATCTGCAGTCCAAGTAGCATCACTGATTCAATAAAAACCTAATCTTTCATCAGCAATTCAGGACTGGCGAAGCTTCTATAACGAGGAGAGATCTCACAGTGCGCTAGACTGGCAAACGCCAAAAGAGTTCGCTCTGAAGAACGGGTCAAAACCCTGTCATCAGAACGACAAGGAGCCGGATTTACTAACTTCTGAGTGGTAAGGTAACTGGGTCAGGGTCACAAGGCTAAGAGTCTTCCCTACCATGTCAAAAAAATACAAAGTATGTATCCATTTTTGGAAAAGTTAAACGCTTGGCGCGGGGCTCGAATTGGTTTTGTGTAAATTTGCTACAAAATGTTTTGAACTTCAATCCGGCAATGGTAAATGCGCTGGGAAGTGACGCTAGCATTTGCCGTTGTTAAGCCTCAGCGGGGTACCCAACGATGTTGTGACGCCAAATTCTGTACGTCCTGCCATTGGCGGCTCTGTGCTGCGATGCGCGGCCAAATGCGCTGGAGCAGTTCACATTCGGCCAGCGTGTCTGCCGCGGCTTGATGTCGCACCGAACACTCAATCTTGAAATGATGTAACCAGTCGTCTAACGCTCTGGCTCGCACGCCCTCAGACGTGACAGCGCACAGGTGGTCAAGGTCTAGCCACGGATTGGACAGTTTGCCTAGATGGTGTTGAATCATATGGCGTTGGATCATGGTCTCGTCAAACGCGCAGTGAAACGCAAGCAGTGGCGAGTTGCCGACGAACTGGCGAAATGCTTGTAAGGCTTGTGTGGGCGCCAGGCCCGCTCGCTGCTCCTGTACGCCAATGCCATGCAGCAAAATATTCGCGTGGCTTGATGCGTGATCTTGCTGGAGCACTGCTTCAAAGCTGTCGCCCAGATTGATCTGCAAGGTTTGACTTGGCCAGTCGATCTGAATCCCGATGGCCGCAATCGCCAGAAGGCGATCGTGCTTGGGGTTGAGACCGCTGGTTTCCACGTCGAGCATGACCCAGCGATTTTCGTTAGGCGGTGTTGCGCTGCGCGACCCCGTTAACCATTGCATTAGCCGTTGCACGTCTTACCTTTGGTAGTCGAGTTGCAGGCGTTGCTGCAACTGACGAGCGACGCGCAAAGTCTCGCGCAAAATGCGCCGGTCGATGTCGTTCAACTCGGCGATCACAAGTCTGTTTGGCTGAGCTAGCGCTGGCCCGCCTTGAAGCTGAATGCGCAAGCGAAGCATCTGCAAGAACTCAAAACCACTGACCCAGGCACCATATTCATTCTCGGCAAGTGCCATGTGTTGTCCTGCCGCTTCAAGGCGTTGCCGGGTGTTGGTTTGCGCAAGGCCGTGCGCCAAGCTGTAAATTCGGGCAACGTCGACAAAGATCGCGGCGCCTTGCAACTTCAGGTCGAGCGCGCCGTTGGTATCTGTGTCGATGGCGCCGCGCCAGTTCAATGCGACACCTCGCGTCAGCGCATTGAGAGCCATTTGCTTGAGAAAGCGGGGTATTTGTTGTGCCGCTTGCACAACCTCTTGACGCAGACTTTGAGCCAGCATGGCATCCCCGGACAAGTAGCGAAAATCAAAATAAATACTCGCATTTAGAAGGTCTTCAGGGGTTCCTTGTCGGACCCATTGCTCGAAGCGCGCACGCCACTCGTTCCATGTCAGGCAGCAGGCCGGCTCACCGGCCATGACACCGCCGCGGCACAAAGGGTAGCCGCAGGCGTCTAGCACCAAGTTCACATCGCGGGCAAAGGCTAGAGTTTTTGCTCTTTGAGCCTCTGTCGTGTCGTTTGGCAGGATCAAGGCGTTGTCTTGGTCGGTGGCAATCGTCTGTTCATCGCGGCCTTCGGAGCCCAAGGCCAACCAGCACAGCCGGCGCATATCGATGCCGTGTTCCTCGGCTTTGAGCGCCAAAAGCTTTTCAGTGAGCACATCGTTCAGGTGGCTGATCATCGCTGTCAGTTGGCGCGCTTGGACTCCTTGCCCCAGCAGGCTGTGGGCCAATCGTCGAATGCCTGCGGCGGCTTGAATCAGAGAGGCGCTGTCGGTCGCCGCACGCAAGCTGCTGCTGACGCTTTTCAAACTTTGCTTTTGCATGGCGAACAAGTCTCGTTCTGAGACCATGCCCACCGCAGCCCCATGGCGGGTGATGGGAACATGCCGCATGCCATGACGCGACATCAGCAGCGCGGCGTCTTCGGCCGTGTGGGCGGTGGTCAGCGTCAACACCGGCTGTGTCATGACTTGAGAAATCGGCGCATCAAGGGAAACCTGCGCTAAGGTGATGCGCCCCAAAATGTCGAAGCGCGTGAGGATGCCCAGCGCTTGCCCCATAGGGTCAGTCACCAGCATGGCACCAATGCGCGCTTGGTGCATGACTTTCAAAGCTTCTCGCAAATGCGTCTCCGGCGGGCAACTCACCGGGCTGCGGTGCAGGCATGCTTCAAGCGGTTTTTCGAGTTGTTGCTCGGTCAGAGCTTGGCTGGCGTAACTGGCCAGCAAGGCTTGGCGCGAAAGCGCCAGAAGCTGTTGGGTGTGTTGATTCAAAAAATCTGCAAAGGCTGGACTTTGTTGCACCAGCGTTTGCATGGCCAGCACGGGTAATGTCAGCACAAAAGTATCTGCACTGGCGCGGTAAACCGCAGTGACGGGTCGTCCGGCCATCGCCGCATTCAAGGGCAGCAGGTCACCGGCTTCGTATTCAAAGATGTCACTCATGGGCCCTGGCAAGCCGCGTGTGCCCGTCACGGCTCCGCGGCGAATAAAAAACAGCTGCGTCACGATCCCCGAAGCGGGCTCTATCAGGACATCTTCAGGTGCGTAGTAGTGCTGACTGGCATTCGACAAAAAGAAGTCGAGATCGGCATGGGCCATTTGCGCGAACGGGACGTGTTCTGCCAGCTCTTTGCGAAAGTTGCCAAACAGGCTACTTGAAGGGCTCAAATTTAAATGTCGCTCATGGGCGGGGGGTGTGGTCATTTTGAATTTCAATTTCAAATGCAGATCAAATCCCATGTCGCAAAAACTACCCAATGGGTTAACCCTATGTAGGGGTTTTCACTCCGCGCGGTGTCAGGAGGTGGTAAGGAAGGTTAATCATATTCTGCTGACGCAATCAATTTAACAAGGGACAAATGTTCTTGGCCATCGTGATTTTAAAGAGCTTGATCGAGTTGTCCCTGATGTTTGTGGTCGGCAGGTTCATCTTGGGCTTGCTCGCCGGCGCCAAGCGTCAGACCAATGTCTTTTGGCAATTGCTAGATGTTGCGTCCAAACCATCACTTTGGTTGACTCGCCGCTTCAGCC
The DNA here is from genome assembly GCA_044357745.1 of Limnohabitans sp. Lineage (GTDB taxonomy): Bacteria > Pseudomonadota > Gammaproteobacteria > Burkholderiales > Burkholderiaceae_C > Limnohabitans_A. The sequence continues at coordinate 4,974 of JBIKOZ010000081.1, forward strand.
CCAAGCTGATCCTTGATCAACACATTCCGTTGGCGGCTGTCAGTTGGCTGATCATCGCTTGGGTGCTAGTGGTCATGCTCAAAATTGACCTTTGTCTTCAGGTCGGAGCTGAAGCGTGTCAATGAGTTCCAAAACAAGCTCAGCTGCGGCGCCCAGCATGGGCCGATGGTCACTTTTTGCCATGCATTGGCGCGCCAAAATTTTCTTGTTTCTCGGCATGCGAGCCTTGGCCAATCAGGTCTTTCAAGATGTTTTGCAGCATGCGCCCAAAGATTTGCTAGCCCTCAACAGTTTAGGCTACGCAGCCATGAACGACAGCAACTTTGTGTTGGCGCTGACTTATTTTGATCAGGTTGTGGAACTCTCTTCCGAGTCTTCGAATGCACATTTCAATCAAGCCTTTGTATGCGAAGAGCTGGGCCGCCTGGAGGATGCCGAACGCGGTTTTCGGGCCGCTATTGCGATTGAAGAAAAAATGGACCGGGCCTGGTACGGCCTCGGCCTGGTACTGGTTCGGCAAGGGCGGCTTGAAGAAGCTGTCGTCGCGCTCAAGCACAACACAAAACTGCAACCCATGAGCCCCTTTGGCTGGTATCAGCTGGCTCGTGTGCATCTAGACCTGAAGCAAGCCGACGAGGCGCTGGCTGTGATCCGTTACCTGAAAGGATTTGAGCCCAAGGTTGCGGCTCAACTAGAGCGAGAGACTGGGTTAAAAGTCGGAAATTCGAACTGAATTTTTAAAATTTTACTAAGGGGACAAGCGATGCAACTGTCAGCAAGGCACCATGAATATTGGCGCAAAAATCTGCGAATCACTGCTTTTTTATTGAGCATTTGGTTCTTTGTAACATTCGTACTGATCTATTTTGCAAGAGACCTCGACTTCAAATTTTTTGGTTGGCCGTTCTCGTTCTGGGTTGCGGCTCAGGGCGCGCTGGTGGTCTATTGCGTGATCATCTGGTACTACGCCCACTACATGAACAAGCTCGATATTGAATATGGCGTAGCCGAAGGAGAAGAGTCATGAGCATGTTTGGAAGTGACAACCAGTCGCAGAGCGACTTCAAAAAAGGCCTTAACAAGGTCTACACCTGGTACACCGGCGGGTTCATCCTATTCGTCATTGTGCTGGCCATCCTCGAACAAATGGGTTTGCCGAGAAACTGGATTGGCTACTTGTTCTTAGCGGCAACAGTTCTGCTGTACGCCGGTATCGGCGTCATGAGCCGGACCAACGACGCGGCTGAATACTATGTGGCCGGCAGACGTGTCCCCGCTATGTACAACGGCATGGCGACCGGCGCTGACTGGATGTCTGCGGCGTCCTTCATCGGCATGGCCGGTACTTTGTACCTGACAGGTTATGGCGGTTTGGCCTTCATTTTGGGTTGGACGGGTGGCTATTGCTTGGTGGCGCTGTTCTTGGCTCCTTATTTGCGTAAGTTCGGCCAGTTCACCATTCCTGACTTTTTGGGTGCTCGATACGAGGGCAATTGGCCGCGTCTGATCGGCGTGTTTGCGGCCATTTTGTGTTCCTTCACTTACGTGGTGGCGCAGATTTACGGCGTGGGCTTGATCACTGCCCGACTTACTGGCTTGGCTTTTGAAGTCGGTATTTTCGCCGGTCTGGCTGGCATTTTGGTCTGCTCATTCCTAGGCGGTATGCGTGCGGTCACTTGGACCCAAGTGGCCCAATACGTGATCTTGATCATTGCGTACCTGTTGCCG
>JBIKOZ010000082.1:0-6637 GCA_044357745.1 Limnohabitans sp.
TGGTTCGCAGGTGGTGGCTTGCTTGGCCACCAAGTCGTGCATCCAGGTGTCGCGCCCTGCCGTCATGGCAACTTCAGCGCCGCTGCGCTTGACCACCAACACGTTTTGAATGCTGCCGCAACCGCCTAATGCAATGGCGTCGTCCACAATCGATTTCAAGGGCAGCTGCTTACAACCGCGAATTTGGTGGTCGGCTGTGATCACGGCTTTGGCGCCAGTGTCTTCAATGCGGTCACGCAATGACTGGGCCGAGAAGCCACCAAACACCACGGAGTGTGTGGCGCCAATTCGGGCGCAGGCTTGCATGGCGGCCACGCCATCGATGGACATGGAGATGTAGATGACAACACGGTCGCCCTTTTGAATGCCGAGGGATTTAAGTCCATTGGCCATTTGACAGGTTTTGGCCAGCAATTCGCTGTAAGTGATGCGTGTGACTTCGCCGCCGTCTGCTTCAAAAATGAGGGCTGTTTTATTGCCGAGGCCTTTTTCGACGTTGCGATCTAGGCAGTTGTAAGAAGCGTTCAGGGTGCCGTCTTCAAACCATTTGAAGAAAGGCGCTTTGGATTCGTCCAGCACCTTGGTAAAGGGTGTTTTCCAAGTGATGAATTCCTTCGCCAAACGGGCCCAGTAGCCTTCGTAATCGGTTTCGGCTTCTTTGCACAGGGCCAGATAGGCTGGCATGCCTGAAATATGGGCATTTTTGACGAAGTCTGTACTGGGCTGGTAGAGGGTGGTGCTCATTTTTGTCTCCTAGGGAACTTATTCGAATGTCTGCTGCTGAATGTCGTACTTGGCTCTTACAAAGCCCTGACTGACAGTATTCTTTCATATCTTGTCAAATCCGACACATTTAAGCAAAGGCACGGCTTTAAAATCTAACAAACTCTTAAAGATTATCCATGGCTGCGAACCCTCAATCCCATCCCAAAAAAACGGACCTCCGCCCCCTGCCCAAGCTGATTTTTGCCAGCCGGTGGCTGCAACTCCCCCTGTACCTCGGCTTGATTTTGGCGCAGGCTGTTTATGTGTTCCATTTTTGGGTGGAGCTGGTGCATCTTTTGGAAGCCGTGTTTGGCAGTCAAACTGCCTTACAAGCTTTGATCACTGGCATTGGTTACAAAGTTGACGCCCCCATCACGCAATTGAATGAGACCATCATCATGCTGGTGGTCTTGGCCCTCATTGACGTGGTCATGATTTCCAACCTGCTCATCATGGTCATTGTGGGCGGCTACGAAACATTTGTGTCGCGCATGGAGTTAGAAGGCCATCCCGATCAACCAGAATGGCTGAGTCATGTGAATGCATCTGTTTTGAAAGTTAAATTAGGGACCGCCATCATCGGCATCAGCTCCATTCACTTGCTCAAAACGTTTATCAATGCAGCCAATTACACAGAACAAGTGCTGATGTGGCAAACCATCATCCACGTCACGTTCTTACTGAGCGCCTTGGCCATTGCCTACACAGATAAATTGATGTCTCACCACAACAATCACTGAAAGCAATCAAGTGACAGCTTTCCACGCCTGAATACTGAAAATTTAAACGAGACCTCGCGAAAGTAACACATGACCACCCTGATCAAAGAAGAAGACCTGATTGAATCTGTAGCAGCCGCACTGCAATACATCAGCTACTACCACCCTGCTGATTTCATCTCACACTTAGCGACCGCCTACCACCGCGAACAGAGCCCAGCGGCCAAGGACGCCATCGCGCAAATTTTGACCAACAGCAAAATGAGTGCCATGGGTCATCGCCCCATGTGTCAAGACACCGGTATCGTCAATGTGTTCTTAAAAGTCGGCATGGACATCCGATTCGAAAACTTCAAAGGCGGTCTAGAAGACGCCATCAACGAAGGCGTACGCCGTGGCTACAACTATGCCGACAACATGTTGCGCGCCTCGGTGGTTTCCGATCCGGAATTTGAACGCAAGAACACAAAGGACAACTCACCTGCCGTGATCTTCACCCAAATTGTGCCTGGCAACAAACTGGACATCACGGTGGCGGCCAAAGGCGGCGGTAGTGAAAACAAATCCAAGATGGTCATGCTCAACCCCAGCGACAGCGTCGTCGATTGGGTCTTGAAAACAGTGCCCACCATGGGTGCAGGTTGGTGCCCGCCTGGCATGCTGGGCATTGGCATTGGTGGCACGGCAGAGAAGGCCGCCCTCATGGCCAAAGAAAGTTTGATGGACGACTTGGACATGTACCAGTTGCTCGAAAAATCAAGCAAGGGCGAGAAGCTCACACAAGTTGAAAACATGCGCTTGGAAATTTACGACAAGGTCAATGCATTGGGCATTGGCGCGCAAGGTTTGGGCGGCCTCACCACGGTGCTGGACATCAAAATTAAAATGTACCCCACTCACGCAGCCAGCAAGCCTGTGGCCATGATTCCCAACTGCGCTGCCACACGACACGCGCACTTCGTGATGGACGGCTCTGGCCCGGTTTACTTGGACGTGCCTTCACTCGATTTATGGCCCGATGTGAACTGGACACCCAACACAGAGAAGAGCAAAAGAGTCGACTTGAACGCCCTCACCCCTGCCGAAGTCGCCAGCTGGAAACCAGGCCAAACTTTACTGCTCAACGGCAAGATGTTGACGGGGCGCGATGCCGCCCACAAACGCATTCAAGACATGTTGGCCAAGGGTGATAAATTGCCCGTTGATTTCACCAACCGCGTCATTTACTACGTCGGCCCGGTTGACCCTATCAAGGGCGAGGCGGTTGGCCCAGCGGGGCCCACCACCTCCACGCGCATGGACAAATTCACGGAGATGATGTTGGCGCAAACCGGCCTCATTGCCATGGTGGGCAAAGCCGAACGGGGGCCTGAGGCCATCAAGGCCATCCAAAAACACAAGTCGGCCTACCTCATGGCAGTGGGCGGTGCCGCTTACTTGGTGTCCAAGGCCATCAAACAATCCAAAGTGGTGGGCTTTGCCGACTTGGGCATGGAAGCCATTTACGAATTTGATGTGGTCGACATGCCCGTCACGGTGGCGGTAGATTCTGGCGGCACCAGCGCACACATTACGGGCCCTGCTGAGTGGGAAAAACGCATTGCCACTGGCGAGTTCAAAGGCATCAAAGTTGCCGCCAACTGAAGCCAACACTCAGCCAGCCATCGGCGTTTTTGACAGCGGCATTGGCGGCCTGAGTGTGTTGCAAGCCTTGCGGGCAGAAATGCCGCAAGAGCGTTTCATTTATTGGTCCGACAGTGCCTTTGCCCCCTACGGTGAAAGAAGCGATGAGTTCGTCACTGCACGAAGTCATTTCATCACTGAGCAATTGATTGCCAAGGGCAAAGTGAAATCAGTTGTCGTTGCTTGCAACACCGCCACTGCGGTGGCCATTGAAAGTCTTCGTCAGCAGTTTCCTGATTTACCCTTCATCGGTGTCGAGCCTGCGCTAAAGCCAGCCATGGGCTCTACGCACACGGGCCGCGTGGGCGTCGTCGGCACTCACGGCACGTTGCAAAGCACCCGCTTTGAAAAACTTTTACAAACGGTTGTTGACGAAGCGGCGCCCAATTCTTGTGATTTTGTGATTCAAGCTTGCAGAGGTTTGGCCTTGGCCATTGAAAGACAAACCGAAAAGCCGCAGGCTGATACTGAAGAAGTTGAAAAACTCTGTGCGCAGTATTTAAAGCAGATGGGCGCTTTTGGCAAAGCACCTGGACAAATTGACACCTTGGTTGTGGGCTGCACGCACTACGTTTTTGTACAAGATATTTTGAGAAGCTTGGTGGGCCCCGACGTGAACATCATTTCCACCGGCCTGGCTGTGGCCAAACAAACACATCGTTTAAGCGCCAACCCATTGATGGATGCACCTGTACAGGCTGTTTTGCCTGCGCACGAGGCCATTCAACTCTGGACCACGGGCTCATTGCGGGCCCTTGAACATGCGGCTGACAGGTGGCTTGAACTGCCGCCGTCATGCTGTCATTTCATTGAGTCTTCAAAAATTTAAGCCGAAGCCCAAATTTTTTCACCGCCTAAATCGAGGTGCGTCAGATAGACCCGTAGCTCAAATTCCCACTGTGCATAGTCCGGCGCCATGTGCTGGCACAGCTTGTAAAAAGACTTGTCATGTTCACGCACTTTCAAGTGAGCCAGTTCATGAACGGCAATCATTTGCAGAAACGCCAGGGGCGTGTCTTTGAACAAGGCGGCCACTTTGATGTCGCGTTTTGCTTTCAGCTTTGATCCCTGAATGCGAGAGGTGGTGGTGTGTAAACCTAAGGCGTGTTGAATGATGTGGAGTTTGCTGTCAAACGTGACTTTGTTGACTGGGTCGGCTTGTCGCAAAAATTCGTTCTTCAAGTCCATCACGAAGGTGTACAAGGCGCTGTCGGTTCGAATGCCATGAGCCTCTGGATGACGTGATCTCAACCATGCATCAAGACCGGGTCCATCGATGATGTTCTGGACTTGTTGCTGCAGATTTTCAGGATAGGCCTGCAGGTAGGGGAAAGAAGGCATCGCTGATTCTCACGCGGCCTGCTGCGCTTGTTGCTGCCCACGCTGCACATTCACTGGCAGCAGCAACACCCATCCCAACACAAACAAAACAGTGGTGGCGGCAATGGCCATTCGCTGATTGCCATCGGTTGCCCAGGTGATCAAACCGTAGCCCAAAGGGCCCACGATGCTGGCCAATCGAATGGCAAAGGTCCATAAGCCGAAGAACTCAGCCAATCGGTGCACAGGAATGAAAAGACCCGCCATGGCCCTCCCCGTTGACTGGCTTGAGCCCATGCAGATGCCGGCCAAGGCTGCCGCCCACCAAAACATCTCTTTGCTGGTGCTTAAAGCGGCGATGACACAGGTCACGCTCCAACCCAAGAGGGTGATCGACAAAGCCAGCTTGTGGCCAATGCGATCTTGCACATGGCCAAAAATCAAAGACCCCACCAGGGCGGCGATGTTAAGAACAAAAATCAGCACCATGGTTTCTTGGGGTTGAAAGCCAATGACTTGTTCAGCATAAATGGCCGCCAATGTAATGGCCACCGCCACGCCACCTTGATAAGCGACAGCACATGCCATCAGTTGCATGAAATCTTTGTAGGCCTTGGCTTCTTTGAAAGTCTGACGCAATTGTTGCCACTGACTTCCCGCTTTGACACTCGCCATTTGAGGTTGAGCACGCTCTTTCAAGAGCATGAAGGTCACCACAGCGGCAGACCCATAAATCAAGGCGGTGACCCACATCGTGACGGGCACAAACTGCCCCGCAGTTTGCCCCTGCCCCTGCGCCCACAGCACATATGCCAGACAAATGCCCAGCGTGAGCATGCCGCCCATATAACCCCACGCCCAGCCCCAAGCGCTGATGCGCCCCATGGCTTCGGGTTTGGCCAGTTCAGGCAGAAAGGCTGCAGTCAAAGATTCGCCATAGGAAAAGAAGGTGTTGGAGATAACGATGCAAACAATCGCCAAACCGACTTGACCGGGGCCGACTGAAGCCAGCCCCGCAGTGCTGATCACACAAGCCGCCGTGACAAGCATCAGCATTTTTTTCTTCGCAGCATGATGGTCCGCCCATTTGCCCAAGGCGGGCATGGTGACCATGACAATGGCATAGGAAAGACTCAAGGCACTGGTCCAAGCCAGCGTAGCCCATTCGGCCTGCTGGGCCACAGCGCCCACAAAGTAGGCTGCGAACACGGCCGTGATGACCACCGTGGTGTAGCCAGAGTTTGCAAAGTCGTACATGGCCCAGCCAAATACTTCTCTGCGTTGAACGCCAGGATTCAGCATGGCCATTTCACGAATGAAAGCGGAGAGTTAATGCAAATGGCGGGGACGACGACCACCGCCATGGCCCCCTTGTGGGCCCCCATTGTTGCCACCCCGCGGAGGTTTGCCCAGCTCTAAGGAGCTGACCAAATTGTCAAAGCGCTGAGAAAACAATTTGTCGATTTCCTGAACAACACCGCCCAGTTCAGCGCCGTCAAAGTGACGCTCCATGAGGCCAATCACATCTTGCACCAGCAAATCGCGCTGGGCTTGCATGATGGCTGCCGGGTCAGGGCCCACAAATAAAATGACGAAGTCGTCTCGAGACTCGGCACCTCTAGCTTCGTCATCGTCCTCAAATTCAGTGTCGTAAAAAGTGATTTCGAGTTGTGCGCCAGCAGATGAGATGTCATTGATGTTCATGCACAGATCGTCCAGAACCTGTCGAAAGTTGTCGTCGCCTCGAACGGTCCAGCACATTTGCAGTTTGTGCTCAGCTGCTTCAAAGCAAATGCCCGTCTCTTCTTCATAGAGGCTTTGAGCACCCTCTGTCAAAGACCGAGCACCGGCGTATTTCCAAAGGGGTTTGACCGCTTCTTGAAGGGCTTTGAAGTCGACGTCTTCGCGCAATGGCACTTCACCATGAACATGAATTTCAAAGGGTGTAGTGAAAGATGTCATAGCTGTTTACTTAAGGTCAGTGGTGCCCCGAGCCGGAATCGAACCGGCACGCCCGTTATTCACGAAAGCGGCGGATTTTAAGTCCGATGTGTCTACCAATTTCACCACCGGGGCTAAAGCTCTATTGTGCCTTCAAGTTGAGCTTTTTTGAAAATAAAAAGCCCTCATGAGAGGGCTTTTGTTGATTC
>JBIKOZ010000083.1:0-6539 GCA_044357745.1 Limnohabitans sp.
CAAGAATTGCTGCGTCGTTTCTTTGGAGTCCCTATTCCAAACATGCCCAATAACCCCAATGCACCTAGGCAAGCGCCGAGACAGGGGCGAACGCCTGTGCCTGAAGAACCTCAACCACGAGGTGTTGGCTCTGGCTTTGTCTTGTCGTCAGATGGCTTGATCATGACCAATGCCCATGTGGTCGATGGTGCTGATGAAGTGCTTGTGACTTTGACGGACAAAAGAGAGTTCAAAGCCAAGATCATTGGCATTGACAAGCGTACCGATGTTGCTGTGGTCAAGATTCAAGCCACTGGGCTTCCCGCTGTCAAGGTTGGCGATGTGTCTCGCTTGAAAGTGGGGGAGTGGGTCATGGCCATTGGCTCGCCCTTTGGCCTAGAAAACTCGGTCACTGCAGGCATTGTGAGTGCCAAACAAAGAGACACAGGCGACTACCTGCCCTTTATTCAAACGGATGTTGCCATCAACCCAGGCAATTCTGGCGGGCCGCTGATCAACATGCGTGGTGAAGTGGTGGGTATCAACAGCCAAATCTATTCTCGTTCTGGCGGCTTCATGGGCATTTCTTTTTCCATCCCCATGGATGAAGCGATGCGAGTGAGTGAGCAGTTGAGAGCCAATGGCCGAGTCACACGCGGGAGAATTGGTGTGCAAATTGAACCTGTGACCAAAGATCTTGCGGAATCCATTGGTCTGGGAAAAGCGCAAGGCGCACTCATCAATCGAATTGAACCTGGTGCACCCGCCGACAAAGCGGGATTGGAGCCGGGCGACGTGATTACCAAGATTGACGGCAAGCCGATTGAAAAGTCTTCAGACTTGCCCCGTTTGGTTGGCAACACAAAGCCTGGGACCCAAAGCACACTGACTGTATATCGCCGCGGTGCAATGAAAGAATTAAGCGTTGTGATTGCAGAGCTGGAGCCAGAGAAAGTGGCCAAGCGCGCCATCGAGCCGGAGGAAAAACCCAAAGCGTCATCCTCAGTACAAGGACTGGGTTTGATGGTTGCTGATCTCACTGAAGCACAAAAGATTGAATTGAAAATCAAAGGTGGGGTGCGCATTGAAAGTTTGCAAGACATCGCCGCCAAGGCTGGATTGCGCGAAGGTGATGTGATTTTGGCTGTCGGTAACATGGAAGTCGCCCAAATGAAGGACTTTTCATCGGCGGTGTCCAAAATGGACAAGTCAAAACCTGTGAGTGTTCTGTTCAGACGAGGGGAACTCACCCGATTTGCCCTGATCAAGCCAAGTCCTTGATCGCTGGGGTGTCAAGAGTCCCTTTGTCGTCACAGGGTTTTCGAGAATTTAAAAATATTTTTTATGTATGTGACCGCTAACTTTTTTCAGACGTATTTTTAAAAATGGTTAAAATCTGAGCTCTTGGACCAAGATTCATGGCTAAAAAAGCAGGAGTGGATTCACGATGTGGGATGTCCCGCATCCGTCCACCGGTGATCCACAGAACACCCACAAGTTATTCATAGTCAGAACCCCTTAACTGTGAATAACTTGTTGATAAGTTTTCTGTTGCGAGCTTGCAACGACCTGCAAAGTGCTGTTTTGGGACTGTACGTTTTGGGCTTTTTGCCTACAATGAAGTCCCAACTATCGCAGTTGCCATTGATTGTTGGTTCAGGGCGCGTCCTCATTCGACGCGCCCTTTTTTCTTGTCTAGTCCATTAAATCTCAAACACTTGTAGCTGGTCCTTGATGAATCACATCAGAAATTTCTCCATCATTGCGCACATCGATCATGGCAAATCGACACTCGCTGATCGTCTGATTCAACGCTGCGGTGGTTTGCAAGACCGAGAAATGCAAGCGCAGGTTCTTGACTCCATGGACATTGAAAAAGAACGCGGCATTACCATCAAAGCGCAGACAGCTTCGCTGCAATACAAAGCCAAAGATGGTCAAATTTACAACCTCAACTTGATCGATACACCAGGTCATGTTGACTTCTCTTATGAGGTTTCACGGTCTTTGTCGGCTTGTGAGGGTGCCTTATTGGTGGTCGATGCCAGTCAAGGCGTCGAGGCGCAAACGGTTGCCAATTGCTACACCGCTTTAGATTTAGGCGTTGAAGTGGTCCCTGTTTTAAACAAGATGGACTTGCCTCAGGCTGATCCAGAAAACGCCAAAGCTGAAGTTGAAGATGTCATCGGCATAGACGCTAGCGAGGCCATTCCATGCTCCGCCAAAACAGGCATGGGCATTGATGAAATTTTGGAAGCCATCGTGGCCAAAATTCCAGCGCCCAAAGGAAATCCCAACGCGCCTTTGCGCGCCATGATTGTTGACAGCTGGTTTGATACCTATGTGGGCGTGGTCATGTTGGTGCGCGTGGTAGATGGTCGCTTGGGTAAAGGTGAGCGCTTCAAAATGATGGCCACCGAGACTGTGTATAACGCAGACACAATGGGTGTATTTACACCTGCAAATGAGCCTCGCAACAGCCTGGAGGCTGGTGAAGTGGGCTTCATCATTGCAGGTATCAAAGAGCTGCAAGCGGCCAAGGTGGGAGACACCATCACCTTGGAAAAGAAGCTGCCTAATAATTTGGGTCCTGCAGACAAGGCGTTGCCAGGCTTTAAAGAAATACAGCCGCAAGTATTTGCAGGCTTGTATCCCACTGAAGCCAATCAATACGATTCCTTGCGTGATGCGCTCGAAAAACTCAAGCTCAACGATTCGTCCTTGCATTACGAGGCGGAAGTTTCTCAGGCCTTGGGATTTGGTTTCCGCTGTGGCTTTTTGGGTTTGCTGCACATGGAAATTGTGCAGGAGCGCCTTGAGCGTGAATTTGACCAAGACTTGATCACAACCGCGCCCAGTGTGGTCTATGAAGTGGTGAAGGGTGACGGCGAGGTGGTCATGGTCGAAAACCCAGCCAAGATGCCCGATCAAGGCAAGATGCAAGAGATCCGAGAGCCCATTGTCACGGTTCATTTGTACATGCCCCAAGACTACGTTGGCCCCGTGATGACTTTGGCCAACCAAAAGCGTGGCCTCCAAATCAATATGGCCTACCACGGTCGCCAGGTGATGTTGACCTATGAAATGCCCTTGGGCGAGATCGTTCTCGATTTCTTTGATAAGTTGAAATCGGTCTCTCGTGGCTACGCCTCAATGGACTATGAGTTCAAAGAATATCGAGCATCTGATGTGGTGAAAGTTGATATTTTGCTAAATGGCGAGAAGGTCGACGCACTGTCCATCATCGTTCATCGATCTCAGTCGGCCTACCGAGCTCGTGCGGTGGTGGCCAAAATGCGCGAAATCATCAGTCGACAAATGTTTGACGTGGCCATCCAGGCGGCCATCGGCGCCAACATCATTGCCCGTGAAACTGTCAAAGCACTTCGTAAAAACGTGTTGGCCAAGTGTTATGGTGGTGACATTAGCCGCAAGCGCAAATTGTTGGAAAAACAAAAGGCGGGCAAAAAGCGAATGAAACAAATTGGTTCGGTTGAGGTGCCGCAAGAGGCATTCTTGGCCATTTTGCAGGTGGAAGATTGATGCAAGTCTTAACGGCTTTTATTTTGGCTGCGCTTTGCAGCTACGCGGGTTTTTGGTACTTTGGCTTCATTGAAGGAAATTTTGCCTTGCTGATGCTGATGGCTGTTGTCATTTCTGGCATCTATTGGCTGGCTGAAAAGTTCTATTTTTGGCCGCAACGCCTCAAGGCTGTTGCGCAATTAGACACTGACCAAGCCAAGCGTCAGCAAGAGTTGTCCAAAATGGGCATTGAAAGAGTGGACACCGATACCGGTGAAGCTCGCAATCAATTGCTCATGCAGCCTTGGTGGTTGGATTGGACGGCTGGCTTGTTTCCGGTCATTCTGTTCATTTTTATTCTTCGTTCATTTTTATTTGAGCCGTTCAAGATTCCATCTGGCTCCATGATTCCAACCCTTTGGGTGGGCGACCTGATTTTGGTGAATAAATTTCATTACGGCATTCGTTTGCCCGTCGCCAATATCAAAATGACTCAGGGGACACCTGTGGCGCGCGGTGATGTCATGGTGTTTCGTTACCCACCTCGGCCCAGTGCGGATTACATCAAACGCGTGGTGGGCATACCCGGTGATGAAGTCGCCTACTTGAACAAAAAATTGACCCTCAATGGTCAAGCTGTGCCCACTGAATCTGTGCCAGAGTTTTTTGACGAATCAGTGATGCGCTATTTCAAGCAGTCGCAGGAAAAATTGGGTGAAAAACCCCATAATCTGATCGTGGATGACGAACGGCCCGCCTTCATTCCTGGCGCGGGAGATTTTGCATTCAAAGAAAATTGTCAATACACCGTCGAAGGTGTTATTTGCAAGGTGCCTGCGGGGCACTATTTCATGATGGGTGACAATCGAGACAATTCACTTGATTCTCGCTACTGGGGTTTTGTGCCCGATGCAAATATCGTTGGAAGAGCCTTTTTTGTTTGGATGAATTTTGGAAATGTTGGGCGCATTGGCCCGTTCAATTAAGTTTGAATTGAAAAGTTTTTTCCTTATCTTTGTTTCACATGACAGGTCATCAGTTTGAACGAAAGTCTTAGTCAATTGCAAACTCGCTTAGGCCACATCTTTCAAGATGTCAACTTGCTTGAGCGCGCGGTGACGCATCGAAGCTTTTCTTCAGATCACAATGAGCGACTTGAATTCTTGGGCGATGCTGTCTTGAATTTGGCAGTGGCCCATTTGCTGTATGCCCAGTTGAGCAACTTGCCAGAAGGTGATTTGTCTCGCGTTCGCGCTAATTTGGTCAAACAAGAAACCTTGCATCAGTTGGCCTTGAAATTGGACATCGCCGCGTCTCTGAAGTTGGGCGAAGGCGAGTTGAAATCAGGCGGGCAACGGCGACCCTCTATTTTGGCAGATGCCCTGGAAGCCTTGATTGGTGCAGTTTACCTCGATGCGGGGTTCGAAACTGCCGAGAAACTGGTGCATGGCTTGTTTCAGAATGTAGAAGTCAATTCTGAAATGTTGGCAGCCTCAAAGGACCCTAAGACTGAATTGCAAGAATGGTTGCAAGGCCGTAAATTGCAGGTCCCTAAGTACAGTGTGGTGGCCACTTCCGGTGCCTCACACCGTCAAATATTTGATGTCGCTTGCGACATTCCCGAACTCAGTCTCTCGCAGCACGGCAGCGGTCCCTCGCGTCGTGCAGGTGAGCAAGCCGCTGCTGCTGCCATGCTTGAAATTTTGAAAGTCAAGGCCCGCGGATGAATTCAGAAACCAACCTCGCTCAACGTTGCGGTTTGGTGGCCATTGTGGGCAAGCCCAATGTGGGTAAATCCACGTTGCTCAATGCCCTGGTGGGCCAAAAAATCAGCATTACTTCGCGCAAAGCACAAACGACGCGTCACCGAATTACGGGCATTCGCACTGAAGGTGCGAGCCAGTATGTTTTTGTCGATACCCCAGGTTTCCAAACCCGTCATAACACGGCTTTGAACAAGTCTTTGAACAAAACAGTTCTGGGCGCTGTGGGCGATGTGGACTTGGTTTTGTTTGTTGTCGAAGCGGGCATGTTCAACACCGCCGATGCCAAAGTATTGGCCCTTCTCAAGCCTGATGTTCCGGTACTTTTAATTGCCAATAAATTAGACACGGTCAACCGACGCGAAGAATTAGCACCTTGGCTCCAAGAAATGCAGAAGCGGCATCCGTTCACAGAATTTGTACCGATGTCGGCTAAAAATGCCAAAGACATTGAACGTCTCATGGGGTATTGCGAGAAGTATTTGCCTGAACAAGCATGGACTTATGGGGAAGATGAGCTGACCGACCGGAGCGAAAAGTTTTTGGCCAGTGAAATTGTTCGCGAAAAATTGTTTCGTTTCACGGGTGATGAATTGCCCTATACCTCCACCGTGGTCATTGATAAATTCGAAGAAGAACCCAGCCGATCTTCCAATCGCATGATCCGCATTGCCGCCACCATTGTGGTCGAGCGCGATGGCCATAAAGCCATGGTCATTGGTGACAAAGGTGAACGCCTGAAGCGCATTGGCACCGAAGCACGCCAAGAGTTGGAAAAGCTCATGGATGCCAAGGTCTTCATCGAATTGTGGGTCAAGGTTCGCTCAGGCTGGGCCGACGACGAAGCGCGTGTTCGCTCCTTCGGTTACGAGTAAAAAGCGCAGCCCATGGCCGCTGTCTTGAAACGAATTTCGGATGAGCCTGCCTATGTGCTGCATCGCTACGATTGGAGCGAGTCCAGCCTTATCTTGGAAGTGTTCACTCGGCACCATGGACGCATTGCCTTGGTGGCCAAGGGCGCCAAAAAACCAAGCTCCTCGTTCAGGCCTGTTTTATTGCCGCTTCAAGCCATTCAAGTTGCCTTTGGTGGCGATGCCGACATTCGAACCTTGAAGTCTGTGGAGTGGGTGGGCGGCCATGTGATGCCAACAGGAGATGCGCTACTGTCGGGCTACTACCTGAATGAGTTGTTGCTGCGTCTTTTGGCACGCGAAGATCCGCACCCCTCATTGTTTGATGCCTACGCTGCCACGGTGCGCGTCATGGCCACTGAGC
>JBIKOZ010000084.1:0-6529 GCA_044357745.1 Limnohabitans sp.
TGCCAATTCCAAAACACTGAGCGTACCAGGCACGCCAACCGAGAGACCGCTGGCAACACCTTCATTGAAAGTGATTGGGGTTCCCTGCAGATTTAAAAATAAGTTTTCATGCGCAGCAGCAGGTGCTGTTTCTCGTCCGTCATAAGCCTCAACGCGATGACCATCATGATGCAGAATGAATGCGCCGCCGCCAATGCCGCTCGATTGAGGCTCCACCAAAGTGAGAACCATTTGAATGGCGATGGCAGCGTCGATGGCAGCGCCCCCCATTTGCAAAATGTCATATCCCGCCTGCGTTGCCAGTGGGTTGGCTGTTGAGACAGCAAAGCCTTTTGTTGCCACGCCTTTTTGAGCGTTGAAAGCAATAGGCTCATTGGGCAGTCGCGCTAAGTCGGTCGGTGTGACTGTTTGCGAGATGGCGATGGATGAAAATACGCAAGCCAAAAGAACAACCGCAACTTTGAAGTTGCGGTGTGGTTGCGAAAAATTCATAGGGCCCTCCAGTCGACGGAAGCCCAAGTGTATGACTTACTTCGGAGCGAGTCGAATGGCGCCGTCTAACCTAATCACTTCGCCGTTCAACATGTCGTTTTCCAAGATGTGTTTGACCAATTTGGCATAGTCGTTGGGCGTTCCTAGGCGGCTAGGGAAGGGAACCGCTGCAGCCAGCGCGTCTTGAACTTCCTGCGGCATACCAAAGACCATGGGTGTGCCAAATATGCCAGGGGCAATGGTCATGTTGCGAATGCCGTTGCGTGCCAGATCGCGAGCAATAGGCAGGGTCATGCCCACCACGCCGCCCTTGGAGGCAGAGTAGGCTGCCTGCCCAATTTGTCCGTCGTAAGCCGCGACAGACGCCGTGGAAATCATGACGCCACGTTCGCCTGTGGCTTCGGGTTCGTTTTTGCACATGGCCTCAGAAGCCAAGCGAATCATGTTGAAACTGCCGATCAAGTTGACGGTAATGGTTTTGCTAAATACGGCCAATGAATGTGCGCCATTTTTGCCAACTGTTTTTTCGGCAGGAGCGATGCCAGCACAGTTCACCAAGCCTACCAATTTACCCAGCGACACTGCCTTGGCAACCACAGCTTGGCCGTCTGCCTCGTTGCTCACGTCGCACTTGACGAATGCCCCGCCCAATTCTGAGGCAATGACCTCGCCTTTTTCTGCTTGCATGTCTGCAATGACGACTTGACCGCCATGGGCTGCCAACATGCGAGCGGTGCCTTCGCCCAGACCCGATGCGCCGCCGGTCACAATGAAAACCTTGCCTTGGATGTCCATGAATACCCCTTGATGAGTTGACGTTACGTTAACGTCAATTATGCATCGGTGCACCAAATGAAAACTATCGGACTCATAAGTAATCTCAATCAGGGTTATCGATATTAGGGTTTACGATAGGCCTCAATGAGTTTTCTCATTAAGCATTTTTCTTCAATCACCCTCAAGGTAAAACCATGACCCTCATCAACACGCAAGTTCAGCCTTTCAAAACACAAGCTTTCCACAATGGCAAGTTCATTGAAGTTTCCGACGCCAGCCTCAAAGGCAAGTGGTCTGTTTTGATTTTCATGCCGGCCGCTTTCACTTTCAACTGCCCCACAGAAATTGAAGATGCCGCTGACAACTACCCAGCCTTCCAAAAGGCCGGTGCCGAAGTCTATATTGTGACCACCGACACCCACTTCTCACACAAAGTTTGGCATGAGACATCACCCGCAGTGGGCAAAGCCAAGTTCCCATTGGTGGGTGATCCTACGCACACATTGACCCACGCTTTTGGCGTGCACATTGCTGAAGAAGGCTTGGCCTTGCGCGGTACCTTCATCATCAACCCAGAAGGCATTATCAAGACCATGGAAGTGCACTCCAACGAGATCGCGCGTGATGTGTCTGAAACACTGCGCAAATTGACAGCGGCTCAGTACACAGCGGCCAACCCTGGCCAAGTTTGTCCCGCCAAGTGGAAAGAAGGCGCTAAGACTTTGACGCCTTCCCTCGACTTGGTCGGCAAGATCTAAGAACGCCCACATCACTGAAAGTTCAACGCCCTGAATCTCAGGGTGTTGGGCGCAAGCCTGTGCAGCGCATCGACTTGAATTTGAAATTGCTTTAGGAAAAAACCATGTTAGACGACACTCTCAAATCGCAATTGCAAACTTACTTGGGCATGCTCAAACGGCCTATCCGCTTGATCGCCACATTGGACGAGAGCGAAACGGGCGTTGAGATGCGCAGCCTGCTCCAGACCATTGTGGGTTTGTCAGACAAGGTGAGCTTGGACACATCAGGCGCAGATGCGCGAGTACCTTCTTTTGTGGTGGCTCGCGACGGTGAAACGCAAGGCGTTCGCTTTGCCGGCTTGCCCTTGGGCCACGAGTTCACTTCCTTGGTATTGGCCTTGCTGTGGACCGGCGGTCATCCGCCCAAAGTGGAACAAGATGTGCTGGACGCCATCAAGGCCTTGGACGGTGATTTCAATTTTGAAGTCTACATGTCCTTGTCATGCCACAACTGCCCAGACGTGGTTCAGGCTTTGTCCCTCATGGCCATTTTCAATCCCAAAGTGAAGACCGTGGTCATTGAAGGAGGAGCCTTCCAAGCAGAAGTCACCGAGCGCGAAATCATGGCCGTGCCCATGGTGTTTTTGAATGGCAAGGTGTTTGGTTCTGGTCGCATGTCGGTTGAAGAAATTGTGGCCAAGATTGACACGGGTGCAGCAGACCGAGACGCCGCGAAGATCAACGCCAAAGAAGCCTTTGATGTGTTGATTGTGGGGGGTGGTCCTGCTGGCGCTGCAGCGGCTGTGTATGCTGCTCGCAAGGGCATTCGCGTGGGCATTGCTGCCGAACGATTTGGGGGGCAGGTCAATGACACCATGGCCATTGAAAACTATATTTCAGTCTTAGAGACCGACGGTCCCAAATTTGGTGCGGCCATGGAAGCTCAAGTGCGCCATTACGGTGTCGACATCATGAATCTACAGAGAGCCTCCAAGGTGGTGCCAGCCACAGAGCCGGGTGGTTTGATCCAAGTCCAAATGGAAAATGGCGGCGAACTGAGTGCGCGCACGGTGATCTTGTCAACGGGTGCTCGCTGGCGCAATGTGAATGTGCCTGGCGAACAACACTACAAAAACAAGGGTGTGGCTTACTGCCCGCATTGCGATGGCCCCTTGTTCAAGGGCAAGCGCACAGCGGTCATTGGGGGTGGTAATTCTGGCATTGAAGCAGCCATTGATTTGGCCGGCATTGTGGCGCATGTGACAGTGATTGAGTTTGCCGATCAACTCAAGGCCGATGCAGTGCTGGTGAACAAACTCAAGAGCCTCAACAACGTGACCATTCACACCCATGCACAAACTACCGAGATCACAGGCGATGGCAGCGTGGTCAACGGCATTCGCTTCAAAGACCGCGCCTCTGGCGAAGAACATCACGTGGAATTAGAGGGTGTGTTTGTTCAAATTGGCTTGGTGCCCAACACCGAATTTTTGCAAGGAAGTCTTGAACTTTCAAAGTTTGGAGAAATTATGGTGGATGCCAAAGGCCACACCAACCTGCCTGGCGTGTTTGCGGCGGGCGACTGCACCACTGTGCCCTTTAAACAAATTGTGATTGCAGCAGGTGACGGTGCCAAAGCCGCACTCAGTGCGTTTGATCACCTGATGCGGATGCCGGTGGCGGCCTAAGCTTCGAACTTTTTTGAGCTTTTGCGCACGTAGGCTAAAGCAAAGGCCAACCATCCTAGAATGAAACTGGTGCCACCCCATGGCACCAGGGCTCTGAAAGTTTGAATGTCATGCCAGGCACGCAATAAGATGTTGATTGAAAAAAGCAAACAGCCCAGCAAGAAGAAAACGCCTGCAGCCAGCAGGCGTTTTTCTTGGGGCCTTGATTGACCCAAAATGCCCACCAAAATAAGGCCGATCGAATGAAATTGCATCAAGTTCAAGCTCGCTTGCACCATGAGGGGCGAAGTGCCGTTTAAACTGTTGCTGTGAGAAGCGTACGCAGATCCAATGACCGACAGAGCCGCCATGAAAGCGCCCATCGCAATGAATCCAGTCGGCCAACGCGGCACGGTGGTTTGTTGAAGGTGTTCCATTAAAACCAAAATATTTCAAAAATTAGATTCAACATTATGCAAGTGAAGTCATGGCTACTAGGGTCAATCGGTGTTCTTGTTTTGTCGGGCTGTGCCAGTGTCAAAGCACCGGACACCCCTGTCGTCAAAACGCCCATTGCAATAGAGACACCCACAGCAGGTCCCATAACAGGTCCCATAACGGGGACCACAACAGGCCCCACCACGCCCATCCCCATTGCGGCAGAACCCGTTGCACCCCCTAAAGTTTTGCATTTGGGTTTGGCATTGGGCGGCGGCGCTGCACGTGGGTTTGCGCATGTGGGCGTCATCCAAGTTTTAGAAGAGGCGGGCATTCAACCTGACTTGGTAGTTGGAACTTCTGCAGGCAGTTTGGTCGCCGCTTTGTATGCCAGTGGCAAAAACAGCGCACAACTTCGGCGTGTTGCAGAGACCATGGAAGAAGCTGAAATTACCGATTGGATGATGCCCATTTTGAACAGGGGCGCTTTGAGAGGCGAGGCCTTGTCGCGGTATGTCAATGCGCAGGTTGGGAATCGATTGATTGAGCAAATGAAAACGCCCTTGGGCATTGTGGCCACCGACTTGCACAACGGTGAAGCCGTGCTGTTCAGGAGAGGCAACACTGGCGCGGCTGTCAGAGCCTCTAGTGCGGTGCCTGCTGTTTTTCAGCCTGTCAAAATTGGAAGCAGGGAGTATGTGGACGGTGGTTTGGTCTCGCCCGTGCCGGTTCGGCAAGCGCGCGAGATGGGTGCCAATGTGGTCATTGCGGTGGATATTTCCACCGACCCTGAAGGCAGCCCTGCATCGGACACATTTCAAATATTGATGCAAACCTTCAACATCATGGGCAAAAGCTTGAACACCCTCTTGTTGAAAGATGCTGATTTGGTGGTCAAGCCGGCATTGATGGGCGTGAAGAGTGCTGACTTTGCAGCCAGACGCAAATCCATTGAGGCCGGCAGGGAAGCCATGCTCAAAGCTTTGCCAAGATTGAAAGAAATTTTAAGTGCTTATGCATTGAAGCCATAACTTTGCATTGAAGATCAGACATGAAAAAAGCCGGTTAAAAAACCGGCTTTTTTGTTATCGAAAGGCCTGAGCGACTCGGGCCTTTTGTCTGAAGTGCAAATTAACGCTTCTTAGCAGCAGTCTTGGCAGTTGCAACCGCTGTGTTGGTCACAGCAGCGATGTTGGCTTCGGCCATGTCAGTGGCTTGCTTCACAGCTTTTTGAACTGATTCGTAAGCATTGTTAGCAGCATTCACAGCGCTTTTCATCATGGCAACAGCGGTCTCAGAGCCAGCAGGTGCATTTGAAGTTGCAGAGTCGACCAAGTTAGTGAACTGCTTTTGAGCAGCAGCAGTTTGGGCTTCCAAAGCTTTGGTGAATTCGTTAGAAGTACCAGAAGCGATGTCATACAGGTGACGGCTGTAAGCAGCTGTTTTCTCAGCCAAAGGCTGGAACATGTTAGCTTGCAAAGCCATCAACTCTTGGGCATCTTTCACGCTCAAAGCAGCTTTGGTACTTTGTGCAGACTCGTTCAGAGCTGCTTTGGTGGCTGTCAAGTTCAACTCGACCATTTTTTCCACGCCTTCGAAGGCTTTGGAAGTCAAACCGAAGAGGGTTTCGACATTGGCTTTGTGTGAAGCAACGATTTGTTCAGTAGTCATCATGATTTCTCCATTAATTTAAAAAAGTTTCAAAAGGAACTGCTCTGAACCGGCTTTGCTTGTCGCTGGGCCTAACATCTTGTTGCAGTGCAGCATGGGTGGGATTTTAAGGACTCTGAAGTCAATTACAAGGGATTTTTGTTGCAATGCAGCATTTTAGAGTCTGCATTCTAGAAATTGAAATCGAATCAAAAACGTCACAATTCAACCATGAAAGCTTTCTACTCGGACCACTTTGTATTGCCTTTGCCAGAGGGGCATCGCTTTCCAATGGCCAAGTACAGCATGCTTCGTGAGCGGTTGGCCGGCGAGCTGTTGGGGGTGCAAATGCTAGAGGCGCCCGCAGCCACTGTGGGTGAGCTTGCGCTTGCGCACGACCCTGACTATGTCAAAGCGGTTCAATCGGGTACCTTGAGTGCGCAAGCACTGCGTGAGATTGGTTTTCCTTGGACGTCGGCCATGGCCGAGCGTTCTGTGCGGTCTGCGGGGGCCTCCGTCGCCGCTGCCCGAATGGCAGCTCAAGAGGGGATTGCCGGAAATTTGGCAGGCGGAACACACCACGCGAGCGCCAACCAAGGCGGCGGCTTCTGTGTTTTCAACGATATCGCTGTGGCGGCTAGAGTGCGCCAGATGGAGCATTTCAGAGTGACCAAACGATCGCTTCAGGTGCTGGTGGTCGATTTAGACGTTCACCAAGGCAATGGAACAGCCAGTATTTTTGCCAATGACCCCAGTGTTTTTACC
>JBIKOZ010000085.1:0-6518 GCA_044357745.1 Limnohabitans sp.
AAACTTAAGCACTATGCTTTTTCTTGGAATTGAGTCTTCTTGCGACGAAACCGGTGTGGCTTTGGTTCAAACCCAAGCCCATGGCGCTCCACGCCTGTTGGCACATGCCTTGTTCAGCCAAATCGACATGCACCAGGCCTATGGCGGTGTGGTACCGGAATTGGCCAGTCGCGACCACATCAAGCGCGTGATTCCCCTCACTCGGGAAGTTTTGAAAAATGCCAACATCGAATTGAACCAAGTGGATGTGGTGGCCTACACGCGAGGCCCTGGTCTTGCAGGCGCATTGCTGGTGGGTGCCGGTGTGGCTTGTGCCCTCGGTGCAGCCCTGCAAAAACCAGTGCTGGGGGTTCACCATTTGGAAGGCCACTTGCTGTCCCCGTTTTTAAGTGAAGACCCGCCGGAGTTTCCTTTTGTAGCCCTGCTGGTTTCAGGTGGCCACACCCAACTCATGCGGGTTGAGTCGGTGGGCTCGTATGAAATTTTGGGGGAAACGGTTGACGACGCTGCGGGTGAGGCATTTGACAAGTCAGCCAAGCTCATGGGCTTGGGCTATCCGGGTGGGCCGGCACTGTCTAAGTGTGCTGAAAGCGGTAATCCGCAAGCCTTCAAACTGCCTCGACCCTTGATGCACAGCGGCAATTTTGATTTTTCATTCGCAGGTTTGAAAACTTCTGTGCTCACGCAGGCCAATAAACTGGGCGCAGCCCTGCACGACACAAGTACGACTTACAAAGCAGATTTGGCGGCATCGACCGAGGCCGCCATTGTGGATGTGTTGGTGAAAAAATCGATGGCTGCTTTGAAGGCAACAGGCATGCGTCGTTTGGTTGTGGCGGGTGGCGTAGGTGCTAATCGTTCTTTGCGCTTGCAACTGAATCAAGCCTGCGAAAAAGCAGGCGTGCGTGTGCACTATCCAGAGCTTCATTTGTGCACTGACAATGGTGCCATGATTGCCATGGCTGCTGCGATGCGGGTTCAGTCTGGTCAGCAGCAAGCTGAATTAAATTATGGATTTGATGTCAAACCTCGGTGGCCGCTGTCCAACATTGATTTGGTGAGTCTCTAATTTTTAGGACATTGTTTTGTTAGTTTTTATTCGACGTTGGACGCGCCTGTTGCTATGCGGCATCTTGTATTTGAGTGGTTCAGTGAACGCACAGTCGACATCGGCCCCATCATCCCCTGCTCAATTACCCCCCATTCAATTGGCCCTGATTGAAGGAATGAGTGGGCCCTTTGCAAACACAGGTGAAGCTGTCCTCCGAAATTTGGTTTGGGCTGTGGAGCGCGTGAATACCAGAGGCGGCGTGACCACCCAGGAAGGCAAGCGCAGGCTGGTGTTAAACCGTTACGACAGCAAGAGCCAAAGTGAAGAAGCTCTAACTTCTTTGCGCTCCGCCATCGACGCAGGTGCTCAATTTGTTTTACAGGGAAACTCCTCGGCCAATGCTGCGGTGTTGATGGATGCCATTCAAAAACACAATGAGCGCGAACCGAAACGGCGTGTACTTTTTTTGAATTACGCCGCTGTGGATCCTGCACTCACCCAAGAAAAATGTAATTTTTGGCACTTCAGATTCGATGCGCATGCTGATATGCGCATGACAGCGCTCATGCAAGTTTTGAGGCAAGATACAAAATTAAAGTCTGTCTATTTGATTGGACAAGATTACAGCTTTGGGCAGTCGGTTTTGCGAGAGGCCAAACTCCAGCTTGAAAAATTAAGACCAGACATTCAGCTTGCAGGGGAGGAGTTGCACCCCATGGCGCGTGTTAAAGATTTCCTTCCCTATGCCGCCAAAATCAAAGCATCAGGTGCCCAAGCCGTTATCACTGGCAATTGGGGAAATGACTTGAGTTTGTTGGTGAAGGCCGCCAAAGACGTGGGCTTTGAAGGTAAGTTTTATACCTTTTATGGCAATGCATTGGGCGCACCTGCCGCGATGGGAGATGCAGGCGTTGGCAATGTGTTGGCGGTTGCCGAATGGATGCCCAATGTGAGTGGCTCTGAAAGTTCAAGGTTCTATCAATCTTTCAAGCAGCGTTTCCCCAAACCTTCAGAAGACTATTTGCATTTGAGAATGCAACTCATGGTGGAGGCCTTGGCGCAGTCCATTGAGAAGGCAGGCCAATCGGAACCCCTTGCGGTGGCATTGCAGCTTGAGCATGCTGAAGTGAGCATGGCGGGGCAACGCGGCAAAATGCGCGCATCGGACCACCAGTTTCAACAGCCGATGGTCGTGGCCATCATGGCCAAACAAGGCGGGCCAGATGTGCCTTTTGATGTGGAGGGTTCGGGTTATGGTTTCAAAGTCATTCGGCAATTTCAAGCCCGAGAGTTAGAACTGCCGTCTGCTTGCAAAATGAACCGTCCGAATCCATAGTTTGTAGCCACCAAAGAAAACGCCCAGAACCAGCTGGGTGTTTTAGTAAGATCTTGATGAGCTTTAGGCTGATTTGGCCAAGCCCAATTTTTCAATGATGACTTTTTCTTTTTGATAATTGTCACGCGCAAATTTGGCGTAATCCTCGGAGTTCATGTAAATCACCGACTGGTCAAACTTTTCAAAAGTGGCCAACACTTGTGGATCTTCCAAAGTTTTCTTGAAGGCATCATGCAGTTTGCGCGTCACGGCGGGGTCCATGCCCTTGGGGCCGCCAATGCCAAAGGGCGAGTCTGATACGGTGTCGTAGCCCAGTTCAGTGAGCGTGGGCACATTGGGCCAGCGCTTGGTTCGCTTGCTGCCATAAGTGGCCAACAAGCGGCAAGTGCCTGCATCGACGTGAGGTGCCCAGCCCGTGGCGTCGCTGTGTGACATCACATGGCCACCTAACAAGGAAGCCATGCCATCGGCGCTGCCCTTGAAGGGAATGTGTTGCAGCTGAATGCCTGCTTTCATGGCGAATTCTTCCACAGCCAAGTGCGGCGTTGTGCCGTTGCCTGTAGAACCAAAAGTATATTTACCAGGGTTGGCTTTGGCGTAATCTACCAAGTCTTTGATGGACTTGATGGGGGAGTCAGAGCGCACCACAATGCCAAAGGTGTAGCCCGTTAAACAAGCAATAAAGGTAAAGTCTTGCAAAGGATTGAATTGCATTTTTTGCATGTGTGGCAAACGCAAAATACCGATGGTCAACTGGGACAGCGTGTAGCCATCGGGTTTGGCGCTCACCAATTCGTTGGGGCCGAGCATGCCGCTGGCGCCCGCTTTGTTCTCAATCACAACCGATTGGCCCAAAATGCGCGTGGCACTTTCCGCCAACGAGCGCATCACGCCGTCGGTGGAGCCTCCCGCAGGCCAAGGACATATCAACTTGATGGGCTTGGATGGAAAGTTGGCTTGTGCAGTGGCTGGCATGGCGATGCTGACGGCACCTGCCAAGCTGGCTTGAAGAATATCGCGTCTATTGAGATCAATTGTCATGTGAAAAATTTCCAAATACTGGGTTGCAGGAGGTGTTTAGTGAGTGGAACTTATTCTGCTTTGGCGCCAGAATCTTTGACCACTTTGGACCACTTTACAATTTCTGCAGCTTGGTATTTGCCTAGCTCTTCAGAGCTCGACAAAATAGGATCGAGACCCAATGTCTTCAAACGCTCAGCCACTTCGGGCAGCTTGAAAACACGCAATACTTCTGCATTCAATCTGTCAATCACAGGCTTGGGGGTATTTGCTGGCGCAAACATGGCAAACCAAGTGGTGGCTTCAAAGCCGGGCAATGACTCGGCAACGGTTGGCACATCGGGTGCAGCAGGTGAGCGCTTAGCAGTGGTTTGAGCGATTGCCCGGATCTTGCCTTCTTTGGCCAAGGGCAAGGCAGAGGGCATGTTGTCAAACACCAATTGAATGCTGCCGCCCAAAAGATCGGGTATGAAAAATTGGCGACCTTTGTACGGCACGTGCGTCATGCTGGTGCCTGTCATTGACTTGAATAACTCACTTGACATGTGAACCGAGGTACCGATTCCTGGTGAGCCGTAAGAAAGTTTGTTGGGGTTGGCCTTCAAGTAGGCAATCAATTCATTCACCGTTTTGACAGGCAAGTCATTGTTCACCACCAATAAATTGGGGGCAGAAGCGATCAGCGAAATAGGTGTGAAATTTTTCACCATGTCGTAAGGCATTTTTTCGTAAAGCGAGCCGTTGATAGAGTGTGTGCCAACAGTGCCCATCACAAGGGTGTATCCGTCGCCAGCTGATTTGGCCACCACATCGCCGCCAATATTGCCGCCGGCGCCAGGTTTGTTGTCAACCACCACGGGTTGGCCTAATTGTGATTTTTCACTGAACAAGCGGGCCAAAATGTCGGGTGCGCCGCCTGTGGAGAAGGTCACAACCAAGCGAATGGGCTTGTTGGGATAGGCTTGTGCTGTGGCGCTTGAACTCCCAAGAAGGCCGAAACCCAAAGAGCTGATCAGGCTCAAGGTGCCCATCAGGCTGAGGCCGAAACGGCGATTGGACTTTGAAACGTGTTTAGAAAATTGCACTGCATGGCTCCTGTTTGTGGTTCTGTCGTTCCACACTTTAGAGGGCCCGCAAGAGCGGAGGGGAGGGTGGAAACCCCTGAAAATAAATTTATCTGACGCCAAGGTGTCAGTCTGGATCGACCGAGGCACTCCACCGGTCGTTCCAACCCACCTGCTTGGCTTTTTCTAAATCACGGCGATTTCTTTTGGTGGGCCGACCCTGTTCTATGCTCAACGCGGGTTCTCTGGACAGGCGTCTTTGAACGCTGATTTTTTCCCGGAGTTGAAGGCTCGTATCCGTTTCTTCAAACAAGGCTTGGGCTGTTGGCGCAGGTCCCCGCTGGTCACTGATGCCTAAAACGGTGACCGTTCGAACGATGTCGCCTTGCCTTGCGCGGACTGTGTCGCCCACTTTGACTTCTCTGGAGGCCTTGACCGTCTGGTCATTGATTGCCACGCGGCCTTTGCCAATTTCGTCTGTGGCCAGAGACCTGGTTTTGTAAAAACGGGCAGCCCAAAGCCATTTATCGATTCTGATTTTGTCCATATGGGACTTATTTTCGGCTGATTTTTTATCTTTCAGACCTGCTGGACACTGTTTTTTTGGCCAGTTAAACCCTGAAAGCTGCCTATTGTGCAGGGCTATGGTTATAATTCCGAGGCTTTGCCAAGCGGGAGACCGCCGCACAAGATCGCACGCTGCAGTTGATTCCAAACCGCTAGCGCAAGTTATAAAACCTCGTCCTATTGATCGAAGCCTTAAAACTGCTTTGATTCAAAGACGAAAAAAAGGAAGAAAAATGATCGCATCCTCTATCAAGGCGGAGGTCGTTAAGGCCAATGCACGAGCAGCCAACGACACGGGTAGCCCCGAGGTCCAAGTGGCTTTGCTTACAGCTCGCATCAACGAGTTGACACCCCATTTCAAAACACACGCCAAAGACCATCACGGTCGCCGCGGTTTGCTGCGCATGGTGAGTCGTCGTCGTAAATTATTGGACTATTTACGGTCCAAAGACGCCGACCGCTACGTTGCTCTGATTGCCAAACTTGGCCTGCGCAAATAAGCGTATCGAAAGATGACAAGCGCCTGAGTTAGCCCGCTAGCTCAGGCGCTTTCTACTTTAAGTTTTCTTAAAAGACGTTTTCAGACCGAACCCGCGCTGTGTCATTCCATCAATCATCTGTTTTCAACATCAGATCATTCATGGAATGGCATCGAGTTCAGACTGTGAATTTCTAGGCTTTTCAGTGCAGCCGTTTGCACTGTGATTTTCTGGAGTTATTGAACATGTCTATTTTCAACAAAGTGACAAAAACCTTCCAATGGGGCCAACACAAGGTCATCATGGAAACCGGCGAAATTGCACGTCAAGCTTCCGGCGCTGTGCTGGTGAACATCGAAGACACCGTGGTGTTGGCCACCGTGGTGGCTTCTAAAATTTCCAAAGCGGGTCAAGACTTTTTTCCATTGACCGTGGACTACATTGAAAAAGCTTATGCAGCGGGCAAAATTCCCGGAAGCTTTTTCAAACGCGAAGCCAAGCCTAGCGAATTGGAAACACTCACCAGCCGCCTGATTGACCGTCCTATCCGCCCTCTGTTCCCAGAAGGTTTTTACAACGACGTGCACGTCGTGGTTCACACCGTTTCTTTGAACCCTGAAGTTGATGCCGATATCGCTGCACTCATTGCTGTGAGCGCTGCTTTGTCAATCTCTGGTGTGCCTTTCAATGGCCCCATCGGCGCAGCGCGCGTGGGTTACATCAATGGCGAATACGTCTTGAACCCTGGTCAAACTCAGCGCAAAGACAGCCAGATGGATCTGATCGTTGCCGGTACGGAAGCCGCAGTTTTGATGGTCGAATCAGAAGCGCAACAGCTGTCTGAAGAAATCATGTTGGGTGCTGTGGTGTTTGGCCATGAGCAGGGCAACATTGCTATCAACGCCATTCACGAATTGGTGCGTGATGCAGGCAAGCCCGCTTGGGATTGGGCTGCGCCCGCCAAGGATGAAGCATTGATTGCCAAAGTGAATGCTCATGCA
>JBIKOZ010000100.1:0-6151 GCA_044357745.1 Limnohabitans sp.
GTGCCTTCCTCACCAAAGGTGGCGTGTTCACAGACTCCATGCTCGACGCTTACATTGAATTGAAAATGGGCGAAGTCACACGCTTCCGTCAAGCTGTTCACCCCATTGAATACGAGATGTATTACTCACTGTAATTTGCAGCCAGTTGGGGCATCTGAGCCCGACCCTCTCAAAGGACGGCTCAGGCCGTCCTTTTTTATTTGAAGAGGAAATTGAATGCGTGCTGATCTTTTGCGAATTGGCCAGGTCTGTATTTATTGGACCTTGGCCCTGCTTTGCGCAATGTCAGCCCCCTTGACCCATGCAGAGCAGGCAGTTTACCGATGCGGTCAAGAAATAACAAACCATCCTCCTGATTCGACAAAGTGTCAGAAGCTCGAGATTTCAGGGCGCACTCAAATTGAAGGGACCCGGGTCCAACCAGCGCCCAAAGAATCAGCCCCTCTGGGGACATCTGAAGCGCCTTTGACCCGCGCTTCGGTACCAAAATTTGATTCTCAAGACATGCAGCAGCGCAACGCTCAAGCGCGCACCATCTTGGATGACGAATTGCTGAAGTTGAATGCCAAACACGCCGAATTGGTGCGAACTTACAACCAAGGGCGTCCAGCCTTGTTGCCAGGCGAAACCCCTATCCAAACTTCATACATTGAAAGAGTTGCAGCGCTCAAAAGCAATGTGCAAAGAATGGAGAGAGACATTCAGGCTTTGGCCAGAGAGCTGAGTCGATACCCCCAAAATTCACTCTCTGTGAAGTCATTGAATTCAAGAAAAGATTAAAACTGATGGCTCAAACTCATCCAAAAGCCAAGTTGCATGAACCCCATCATCAAAGATTCCAGGCCTTTGACTGGTTGCCAACCCCCATCGCTGTTTTGACCGGAAATGGGTCTATTGTTTTTGTCAATGCGGAACTAGAGGATGTCATTGGGCAATCACGCAGAAGTCTGGTGGGCCTTTCATTTCTTAACTTCTTCTCTGATGACAAGCCGCTTCGACACGCCTTGGCTGGCGCGAAGGCCAATGAATTTTCTGCCTTGCGCTATGACGCAGAGTTCTTGCGATTCAAGCCGGAGGAAAGTTTGCCGGTCCACGTGATTGTGGCTCAGTCAGATCATGCCGATGAAATCATCATTGAACTCCTCCCCATTCAGCAGCAAACCAAACAAGATCGCGAAGAGCGACTGCTAGATCAGGCCCAAGCCAACAAAGAGTTGATCCGAAATCTGGCGCATGAAATAAAGAACCCATTGGGGGGTATTCGAGGTGCAGCCCAGCTTTTGGAAATGGAGATGGACTCTAAGGAACTCAAAGAGTACACCCAAGTCATTATTCGGGAAGCAGATCGACTGCAAACCCTGGTCGATCGTTTGTTGGCCCCACACCGTCGTCCTCATGTGGTGGGCGATGTGAACATTCATGAAGTGTGCGAGCGCGTTCGATCACTCATCGTCTCTGAGTTTCCAAGAGGCATGAGGGTTGTCCGTGACTATGACACCTCCATTCCAGAATTCAGGGGCGATCGAGAACAGCTGATTCAGGCTGTGCTCAACATCGCTCACAACGCCTCATTGGCTTTGGCCGAGAGGATCAACGAAGGAAATGCAGAACTAACTTTCAAGACCAGAATTGCCAGGCAAACTACTTTTGGCAAGCAACGATATCGTCTGGCATTGGAATTGCATGTCATCGACAACGGGCCTGGTGTTCCAGACTCGATCAAAGACCGAATTTTCTTCCCGCTCATTTCTGGAAGAGAAGGGGGCTCTGGCTTAGGTCTCACTTTGGCGCAGACCTTTGTTCAGCAGCACCACGGATCGATCGAGTGTGAGAGTGTGCCAGGCCGCACAGACTTCAAAATTTTGATTCCGTTGCCCTGATCTGAATTCAGACCTTTGCATCTTTTTAGAGAAAGTTAAGACAAATGAAGCCTATTTGGATCGTAGACGATGACCAATCCATTCGATTCGTCTTAGAGAAAGCGCTTCTGCGTGAAGGCTTGACCACCCGAAGTTTTACCAATCCTCGCGAAGTGTTGGCGGCACTTAATTCCGTTGAAGGTCGTGAAGGGCCCCAAGTCCTGGTGAGCGACATTCGCATGCCAGGAGGTTCTGGCTTGGATTTGTTGACAGAGGTGAAGCAGAAGCTGCCAGCGCTACCCGTCATTATCATGACCGCCTTTTCTGATTTGGACAGTGCCGTTTCTGCTTTCCAGAATGGCGCCTTTGAATATTTACCCAAGCCCTTTGACCTGCCCAAAGCCATTGAATTGATTCGCCGTGCTTTGGATGAGAGCCAGCGTGAAGAGGTTGCTGAGGAGTTGATGGCCAGTACCCCGGAAATGCTTGGCCAAGCACCCGCCATGCAGGATGTGTTCAGAGCGATTGGGCGATTGTCACAAAGCAACGTGACGGTCATGATTACGGGTGAGTCTGGCTCAGGCAAAGAATTGGTCGCGCGCGCGCTTCACAAACATTCACCTCGCTTGAATGGTCCTTTCGTTGCGATCAATACAGCTGCCATTCCTAAAGACTTGCTAGAGAGCGAACTCTTTGGCCATGAGCGGGGTGCTTTTACAGGCGCTCAGACTTCGAGACGTGGTCGGTTTGAGCAAGCTGAAGGCGGCACTCTTTTTCTGGACGAGATTGGCGACATGCCCTTTGACCTTCAAACTCGCTTGCTGCGTGTTTTATCAGATGGGCATTTCTATCGAGTCGGTGGGCATACCGCAGTGAAGGCCAATGTGCGTGTGATTGCTGCCACGCACCAAGATTTAGAGCAACGCGTTAAAGAGGGTATTTTCCGAGAGGACTTGTTCCACCGTTTGAATGTCATTCGTTTGCGATTACCGGCATTGCGCGAACGGAAAGAGGATGTGCTTGTTTTGACCAAGCATTTTTTGGTGCAAAGTGGGCAGCAATTGGGCGTAGAGCCTAAGCGAATTTCAGATCAAGCACTTGAAATTCTGAGCCACTTCCATTTTCCGGGCAACGTTCGACAATTGGAAAATATTTGTCACTGGCTGACTGTCATGGCACCAGCGCAGATGATTGAAGTCAAAGATTTACCACCTGAGGTTTTATCGCCCAACTTAGAAAATACGGCCATCGTTGATCTATCTGCAGTCTCCGCCACAGCCTCGCAGCGGGAATCTAGCGCGAGTCCTGCTTCAGTTTCGCCACCCCATGCATTGATTAATTTGGGCGCCCACGCAGGCTGGGAAAGTGCGCTTGAAGTCGAGGCTCTCCAGCTTCTGGGGACAGATCGACAGGATGTTTGGGATGTACTCACAAGGCGTTTTGAATCGCTTTTAATTCAAGCTGCGTTGGCAACGACTCGCGGTCGACGCATCGAAGCTGCCGTCAAATTGGGTATTGGGCGCAATACCATTACGCGTAAAATTCAAGAATTGAACATAGAGGGGTAACCTCAGAAAGAAGTGTATGGATTTGATCATTGCATCTTTGTTGGTGGCTGGCGCAATGCCTTGGATTTGCGCCATCATCGCCAAAGCAGGCCTTAAAAATTACGATAACCATAACCCGCGCGAATGGTTGGCCAAGCAAACGGGCTACCGAGCCCGCGCCAATGCGGCACAAGCCAATTGCTTTGAAGCTTTTCCGATTTATGCGGTGGGTGTTTTGCTGGCTTTGTACACCGAAGTACCACAAGAAGAAATGGATTTGTATGCTGGCATTTTTGTCGCGGCGCGAGTGGCCTACGTTGCTTTGTACATCAGCGACCAAGACAAGTTGCGTTCAATCGCTTGGGTTGTTGGCGTGATTTGCACGGTTGGCCTGTACGTGGCCAGTTTCGGGGGTTAATTTTGACTGGCGCCTAGAGCTTACTTGCTCCAGGTGTCTTTCAAGCCTGTACACCGATTGAACACTGGCTTGTGGCTTGTGTAGTCCATGCGGTCTGCTACAAAGTAGCCGTGCCGTTCAAATTGAAACTTGGCATCGGGTTGGCTGCTGGCCAAAGAAGGTTCAACATAGGCGTGAATCACATTGAGACTGTCTGGGTTGAGGCTGCTTAGAAAATCTTTGCCGCCTGCGTCCGGGTGGGCTTCAGTGAACAAGCGATCGTACAAGCGCACTTCTGCTGATAAAGCATCTGCTCGTGACACCCAAGTAATGACACCTTTGACTTTCACGCTGTCGGAGCCGGGCGTGCCGCTCTTGGTGTCTGGAATGAGTTGCGCCAGAACTTCGGTGACCTTGCCTTGGGCATCTTTGTTCGCACCAGTGCATTCAATAACATGGCCGTATTTCAGACGTACTTTGTTACCAGGAAACAAACGGAAAAAGCCTTTTTGCGGCGTTTCTTCGTAGTCTGACCGCTCGATCCAAAGGGATTTTCCAATTTTGAAATGGCGTTGGCCCATTTCTGGATGGTGAGGGTGAACGGGCGCATGGCAAATGTCGAGTGAGCCTGCGCCCATCAACTCATCCCAATTGGTGATGGTGAGTTGAATGGGGTCAAGAACGGCCATGGCACGTGCAGACTTGGGGTCAAGGTCGTCGCGCAAGCACCCTTCAAGGGTGCTGTAGTCAATCCATGAGTCACTTTTGGTGACGCCAATGCGCTCTGCAAAAAGTTGCAGGCTCTCGGGGGTGTAGCCACGACGGCGAAGACCCACAATGGTCGGCATGCGCGGATCGTCCCAACCCTTCACCTTGCCTTCATTGACCAATTGCGCGAGCTTGCGTTTGCTGGTGATCACATAGGTGAGGTTCAGGCGGGCAAACTCATATTGTTTGGGGCTGGGATGCGCCAAAAGAGCGGGCAGTTGAAGGCCATCTTGCAGGGCGTGTGATTCGCTGAGGCGAGCCATCAGCCAGTCGTAAAAGGGCCGTTGATCTTCAAATTCAAGTGTGCAAATGCTGTGCGTAATCTGTTCGAGCGCATCTTCAATGGGATGAGCAAAGGTGTACATGGGGTAAATGCACCATGTATCGCCAGTGTTGTGATGCGTTGCCCTTCGAATTCGGTAGATGGCCGGATCGCGCATATTGATGTTGGGCGATGCCATGTCAATTTTGGCGCGCAGCACGGCGGCGCCATCGGCCAGTTTGCCGTCTCGCATTTCACGGAATCGGTTTAAATTTTCTGCAGACGTGCGTACACGAAAAGGACTGTCTTTACCGGGCGTGTTGAAGTCACCTCGGTGAGTGCGCATTTCTTCTGCGGATTGCTCATCGACATAGGCGAGGCCCGCTTGAATGAGAAACTCAGCCGCGCGGTACATAAAGTCAAAGTAGTCACTGGCTTGGTACAAGTGCGAGGTGCCATGGGCCTCCCAGTTGAAGCCCAACCACTTCACAGCATCCAAAATGGAATTGACGTATTCAGTGTCTTCTTTTTCAGGGTTGGTGTCGTCAAAACGCATGTGACAGACGCCGCCATAGTCGCGCGCCAAACCAAAGTTAAGGCAAATACTTTTGGCATGTCCTACGTGTAAATAGCCATTGGGTTCAGGCGGAAAACGAGTTCGAATTTTGGCGGGATCGGACGTGCCCTTTTCTTGGTGGGCAGCATCGCCAGGTGATCCAGCCCACTTTCGCTGGGCGTAGGTGCCGAGCGCCAAATCTGACTCGATGATTTGACGTAAGAAATTACTGACTTTGGGGGTGTCCTCAGGGGCGCCGCCAGATTTGACTTTGTCGTTGACTGTGCTCATGGCTCGATTTTAGGGCTAATCAAGAGCGATAATCGGCTGATACCTAAGGAGTCTCGGTGGATTTATTGTTACTGGCCAAAGCCGCTGCGATGGGGGTGGTAGAAGGGCTAACCGAATTTTTACCCATTTCATCAACGGGCCACCTCATATTGGCAGGTGCACTGCTCGACTTTGATGACGAAAAGGCAAAGGTTTTTGACATTGCCATCCAGACAGGCGCCATCTTTGCGGTCATCTTGGTTTATTGGGAAAAAATTCACAGTACGGTTAAAGCTTTGCCCTATCAAGTGGAAGCGCAGCGCTTTGTGATGAATGTTTTCATCGGCTTTTTACCCGCAGTCGTGTTGGGATTGCTGTTTGGCAAATTCATTCAAACGCATTTATTCACGCCGTGGGTCGTTGCAAGCACCTTCATCGTGGGCGGTTTCATTATTTTATGGGCGGAGAGAAGGCCCCCCTCTACGGTCCGCA
>JBIKOZ010000086.1:0-6435 GCA_044357745.1 Limnohabitans sp.
GGGGTGGAAGATTTCGCCATGCGTTTATTTACCAATACAAAAGCTAGAGAAAATAACGCCCAGCAAATCGTCGGCGCTGAACTCGCCCGTAATTTCGTTCAATGCCGTTTGCGACAAACGCAACTCCTCGGCCAACAGGTCAAGCGATTGTGCCTGTGCTTGCAAGAGTGCTGCCGCGACCTCAAGATGGGACTGCACCCGCTTAAGTGCTTGTACGTGGCGCTCTCGGGCCAAGTACAAACCTTCACTTGCTGGCTGCCATCCGGCGGCTGCCAAAAGTTGTGCGCGAAGGACGTCAATGCCTTGACCCGTCTTGGCAGACAGAAGGATACCGTCAGCTAATTTTTGATCTATGTGTCGTGCAGGTGCAGGTTGGAGATCGCATTTGTTCCACACATTCAGAAGCTTCACGCGGGTGGGCAGTTGCTTGGCAAGGCTGGCGTGAATCTGCGCATCGGCTTGAACATAGTCTGGCAAATGCTGACGCGTGAGGTCGTGTAAAAATAAAACTGCATCTGCCGCCTGAATTTGACCCCATGCACGCTGTATGCCAATTTGTTCTACTTCGTCGATGCCGTCGCCTTCACGCAGGCCAGCTGTATCAATCACATGAACGGGGACACCTTCTATTTGAAGCGTCTCTTGCACCACGTCGCGTGTGGTGCCGGCGATGGGCGTCACGATGGCCAACTCTGCACCCGCCAATGCATTGAGAAGAGAGCTTTTGCCAGCGTTGGGCTGACCGGCAATGACCACCTTGATGCCTTCTCGCAACAACGCGCCTTGTTGCGTGCGTGTCAAAACTTTGTCGAGCTGCGTTTGCAGTCGCTCGAGCTGTCCTTGTGCATCTGCCTTTTGTAAAAAATCAACTTCCTCTTCTGGAAAATCCAGGGTCGCTTCAACCAACATGCGCAAGCGCACCAAGCCATCACGCAGCGTGTGAATTTCTTTGGAGAAATCGCCCGCCAAGGAGCGGCTGGCGCTTCGGGCTGCAGCGCTCGTTGAAGCGTCGATCAAATCGGCGATGGCTTCGGCTTGTGTCAAATCAATTTTGTCATTCAGGAACGCGCGCTGTGTAAATTCGCCAGGTTGCGCCAAGCGAAGTCCTTCAAGATAAGGCGAGCCTGTAAGGGGGTCTACAAGATTAGCCGCTTCGATGCATCGCGCCAAAAGCAACTGCAGTACGACCGGTCCCCCATGCGCCTGCAGTTCTAAAACGTCTTCACCCGTGTAGGAGTGTGGTCCCGGAAAAAAGAGGGCCAAGCCTTGATCGATGGGCGCGCCTTGGGCGTCGTTGAATGGGAGGTAGTGGGCTTGTCGTGCATTCAATGGCTTGCCACAGAATGCATCGGCCCATGCTTTGAGCTTGGGCCCCGACACGCGCACGATGCCCACGGCGCCTCTGCCAGCGGCGGTGGCGATGGCGATGATGGGATCTTGATGTCGGGACAGCATGGCGTTTAAAAGCGTGAATGAAAATCATCAGGATCTCAAAGCAACAAGGCCGCATGAGCGGCCCTGTTGAAACGATTCAATCCTGTTGAATGGTGGTGCTCAATTGAATTTTGGCAGATTGAACTGCGGTGGCACACCCATTCTGGTGTT
Organism: Limnohabitans sp.; assembly: GCA_044357745.1. Classification (GTDB taxonomy): domain Bacteria; phylum Pseudomonadota; class Gammaproteobacteria; order Burkholderiales; family Burkholderiaceae_C; genus Limnohabitans_A. Next base: position 1,606 of record JBIKOZ010000086.1, read on the forward strand.
AATGACCCACTGCTGCGCTATCGACAAAATGTTGTTGGTAATCCAATACAGCACCAAGCCCGCGGGAAAGAAGAAGAACATCACGCTGAAAATCAAGGGCATGAACCACATCAATTTGGCTTGCATGGGATCTGGCGGAGCGGGGTTCAGGGCTGTTTGCAGCATCGTGGACAAAGTCATGATCACTGGCAAGATGAAATAAGGATCGGGCGCAGACAAGTCTTGAATCCAAGCGATCCACGGTGCGTTTCGCATTTCAACGGAAGACAACAACACCCAATACAAAGCGATAAATACGGGAATTTGAACCATGATGGGGAAGCAACCGCCCATCGGGTTGACTTTCTCTTCGCGGTAAATGCGCATCATTTCCTGCTGCATTTGCTGGGGGTTGTCTTTAAGCCGCTCGCGCATTTCCATGATGCGAGGGTTGATGGCTTTCATTTTGGCCATGCTGGAATAGGCCTTGGCATTGAGCCAATAGAAGGCCAGCTTGAGCAAGAACACCAGCGCCACAATGGCCCAACCCCAGTTTTGCAAGAAGCTGAAGAGTCGGTCTAGCAACCAGTAAAGTGGTTTTGCCAAGACCGTCAGCCAGCCGTAGTCTTTGACCAACTCCAAGCCGGGCGCTAAAGCTTCTAGTATTTTTTCTTCTTGCGGGCCTACAAAAAGTGTGACGTCCATGGTTTTGCTTTGACCCGCAGCGACTTCATTGAAGGGTGTGATCATGCCAACGGCGTACAAATTGGTATCCACTTTTCGGGCAAAGTTTTCGCGAGAAGTGTTTTCAGGTAGCAACCAAGCCGATGCAAAGTAGTGCTGCACCATGGCCACATATCCTTGCTGGCTGGTTTTCTCAAAATCGGCTTTGCTTTTCTCGATGTCGGAGAACTCAATCTTTTGGTATTTTTTTGCATCGGTGTAAACAGCGGGCCCCGTGAAGGTCATGTAAAAAGAGGACTCACCTTCAGGTTTGTTGCCATCACGCACGAGCTGCACATACAACTGCGGATTTGCAGCCACCGCGCCTGTATTGACAACTTTGTGTGAAACCTTCAACGCATAATTGCCGCGTGTCAATGTGTATGTTTTGACCAATTTCAAGCCACCCGTATCGGCAGATTCAAAGGTCAAGACCAGTTCATTTTGGCCGGCTTTGAGCTCACGCTCTCCCGTGAATTTCATGGTAGTTTTGTGCGAAGCAAAAGGGCCACCGATCAAGCCCGTTTGCGCCAAATAGACGCGAGCCTTGCTTTCGTCCAGCAACACAAAAGGTTTTTGACTGTCTGAAAGTTCTCCAAACTTCAAGAATTCGGAACGTACCAGCGAGCCACCTTCTGTGTCAAAGCTTAGTTTTAAAACATCGGTAGTGACTTCAATCCGTTCGTGGGGTGTGGCAACTGGCGCGTTTGCAGAAACGGGTACTTGTGAGGGCCCAGCTGCAAGGCTAACAACAGCATTGGGCACTGTCGCAACGGGCACATCTTTGGCTGCAGATGACGCTGCCACGGGCTTCTCAGCGGTTGCAGCAGGGGGCGCAGGAAAGAACGTGGCTTTGTTTCCGTTGTAAACCTGCCATTGGTCCCACAGCAAAACCATGGAGAAGCCAAAAATGACCCATAAAAAGGTGCGGCGAATATCGTTCATGGAGACTTTTTCGAAGAGGTATGAGTTAACGGGTGATGCAATAAACGCGAAAGCCAGTGCGGTGCCTGTTCTGGCACCGGATCATGGCCACCATTGCACCAAGGGTGGCAACGGCCTAGGCGTTTGAGGGTGAGATAACTGCCAACACCTGCGCCATGTTGCTTTAAAGCATCTAAGGCATAGAGGGAACAAGTGGGCTCAAACCGACATGCTGATCCTAACCAAGCGCTGAGAAAAAGGCGATAGCCTTTCACAATGCCGATCAATAGCTGTTGGATCATGGCTTTTGGGTCGCGCGTTCAAACAACTGGACCAATTCAAGCCGAACAGCTTGCTTGAGCAGGGTGGAGGTGGCGCTGATAAATTGTTGGCGGTCAAAGCCCGAGCGAAGTCGAACCACGTGGGCGGCGCAGGGAAGCTGAACTTCAAATTGTGCGCTGACGGTGTAAATTTGGCGCTTGATGGTGTTGCGTGTAACGGCACGTCGCGCCCAACGCTTGGGCACCATCGCGCCAAGCCAAACCGCTGGGGGACGAAACAAAGAGAGAGAAGGGTCGCGCGCAAGCCCTGCCGCGACCAAATCGCCTGAATCAAGCAGGTTCAAACGATGCAAAGCGAAATGAGGCGTGCGAGATACCGTGCCGCCTGAAAGGGCGGCTTGGAATTGAGGGCGGGTTTTTAAACGCTGCACACCACTGCCGAGTCATTGGGTCGCTCAGCAGCCAAGCCAATCAAGGGCTTGGCTCAAGCGGCCAGGCGTTTACGGCCTTTGGCGCGGCGGGCATTGATCACAGCACGACCACCACGGGTTTTCATGCGAACCAAAAAGCCGTGTGTTCGCGCGCGGCGTGTTTTAGAGGGTTGGTAGGTGCGTTTCATTTGAGTCAGTTATTTTTGGGGAAGCCATCGATTATCGCAAACTTTACAGGGGCTGGCAAACCCTTGGTCTGAAGATCTTTGAAAAAAACAGCCCAGCGCATTGAAAAATCTGGTTTATGATCCCTCCAAGCCCCCTAATTTGCATGTGGATAAACTCTTGATAATTTACTTTTTAGCCGAATGAATCTTCAATCTGTCCACAAATTAGGCGCGGTCCAATGAGCACCGGGCAACACCCCGCCGATGCAGACGATGCAGGCCAGGCTCTCTGGCAAGTTTGTCTCGATGAGTTGGCTCAGGAAATCCCAGAGCAACAGTTCAATACGTGGATCAAACCCCTCACGGCACAGGTTGCAGACGACCTGTCCAAAGTCACTTTGTTCGTGGCCAATCGGTTTAAGTTGGACTGGATTCGGGCGCAATACAGCGCCAAATTGGCTGATATTTTGTCCAGGCTGCATGGACAGAAAATACAAATTGAGTTAGCACTCGCTACCAGAGAAGCTCCATCTAAAACAGCATTTTCAATGGCGAAGTCTGCCCTAGAGGCGCGTCCTGAAAGTACGGATTCCGTCGACGACGCGCAGTCAGATGCGCGCCGGCACCGGTTGAATGCAGCGCTCACCTTCGAAACCTTGGTTGAAGGCTCGGCCAACCGCATGGCCCGAGCGGCCGCCATGCATGTGGCCACCATGCCGGGACATTTGTACAACCCCTTGTTTATCTATGGTGGCGTGGGTTTGGGCAAGACCCACTTAGTGCATGCAGTGGGCAATAAGTTGCTCGCAGACAGGCCCGATGCCAAAGTTCTCTACATTCATGCTGAGCAATTTGTGTCAGATGTGGTTAAAGCGTACCAACGTAAAACATTTGACGAGTTCAAGCACCGATATCACTCGCTTGATTTGCTGCTGATTGACGATGTGCAGTTCTTTGCCAACAAAGACCGCACTCAAGAAGAATTCTTCAACGCCTTTGAAGCGCTGCTGGCCAAAAAATCGCACATTGTGATGACCAGCGACACCTACCCCAAAGGTTTGGCAGATATTCACGAGCGCCTGGTTTCACGCTTTGACTCAGGCTTGACGGTGGCCATCGAGCCGCCCGAGCTCGAAATGCGGGTTGCCATCTTGATCAACAAGGCTGTCAGCGAGGGCAGCGTCATGCCTGAAGAGGTGGCCTTCTTTGTGGCCAAAAATGTGCGCTCCAACGTCCGCGAGTTGGAAGGCGCTTTGCGTAAAATTTTGGCCTACTCGCGCTTCAACCAAAAAGAAATTTCCATCCAGTTGGCGCGCGAAGCCCTGCGCGATTTGTTGTCGATTCAAAACCGTCAAATCAGCGTTGAAAATATTCAAAAAACGGTGGCCGATTACTACAAGATCAAGGTCGCCGACATGTATTCCAAAAAGCGCCCGGCCAGCATTGCCAGACCGCGTCAGATTGCCATGTATTTGGCCAAAGAATTGACCCAAAAGAGCTTGCCTGAAATTGGCGAGTTGTTTGGTGGTCGCGATCACACCACGGTTTTGCATGCCGTTCGCAAAATCAGTGCTGAGCGCCAGCAATTGACCGAGTTGAACCAGCAATTGCACGTTTTGGAGCAAACCCTCAAAGGCTAGCGCTCGCTCGATCGCGCAACTGATTTTGCAGGCTCACCAGAACGCTCAAAAAGGGTCTGAATCTGGGGTGGTATCAGCCCCCTCCAAAGAATGCTGAATTAAGGCGACCCAAAGCCCGTTTTAAGGCAAAAAATCAGCGAAAATCTAGGTGCGCCCGAATTCTAAACCGGGGCCCCCGAAAACAGAGGAAGACATGATCGTACTGAAGGCCACCCAAGACAAATTGCTGTCTGTTTTGCAATCCGTTTCTGGCATTGTGGAACGTCGTCACACATTGCCTGTTTTGGCCAATGTGTTGATCCGCAAAACCGGTAAAGCACTGCAGTTGACCACCAGCGATCTGGAAATTCAAATTCGCACCACCGCTGAAATGGATGGCGATGCAGGCGACTTCACCACCACGGTCGGTGCTCGCAAGCTGATCGACATTTTGCGCACCATGCCATCCGATCAAACCGTCAGTTTGGAGTCCAGCCAAAGCAAATTGATTTTGAAGGGCGGCAAATCCAAATTCACCTTACAAACGTTGCCTGCCGAAGACTTCCCTTTGGTGCAAGAAGCCGCCAGCTTTGGCCCCGTTTTTAGCGTGCCACAAAAAACATTGAAGCAGTTGCTCAGCCAGGTGTCTTTTGCCATGGCCGTGCACGACATTCGTTACTACCTCAACGGCATTTTGTTTGTGGCC
>JBIKOZ010000088.1:0-6373 GCA_044357745.1 Limnohabitans sp.
AGAGGTCTGAACAGCTCGCAACGCAACCACATAATCGTAAGTGCGGCCATCGCCCATCACCCCAACGCTCTTCACTGGCAAAAACACTGTGAAGGCTTGGCTGGTGAGGTCGTACCAAGACTTGCCAGTGTCGTCCGTGAAGTTGCGCAATTCTTCAATAAAAATGGCATCAGCCCGGCGCAACAAATCGGCATATTCTTTTTTCACTTCACCCAAAATGCGCACGCCCAAGCCTGGGCCAGGGAAAGGGTGGCGGTAGACCATCTCTCGGGGCAAGCCCAGCGCGACGCCCAATTCACGCACTTCGTCTTTGAACAATTCACGCAAGGGCTCCAACAATTTCAAGCCCAGTTGCGCCGGCAAGCCGCCCACATTGTGATGGCTCTTGATGGTGACCGCCTTCTTACTTTTGGCGCCGCCCGATTCGATAACGTCTGGATAAATAGTGCCTTGGGCTAAGAAACTTGCGCCTTTGTGGCCCCCAGAGCCCGCCTTCAATTTGGCAGCTTCGTCTTTGAACACATCGACAAACAAACCCCCAATGATCTTGCGTTTTTGTTCGGGTTCGCTCACACCAGCCAATTTACCCAAGAACAAATCACTGGCATTCACGCGAATCACGCGCGCATTCAATTTGCCTTCGAACATTTCCATGACCATGTCGCCTTCGTTCAGACGCAACAGGCCATGGTCGACAAAAACACAAGTGAGTTGATCGCCGATGGCACGGTGAATCAGGGCTGCGGCCACAGAGGAATCTACGCCACCGGACAAGCCCAAAATGACTTCTTCATCACCCACTTGTTCGCGTATTTTGGCAACGGCTTCTTCAATGTAATCGCCCATGATCCAATCAGGACGGGCCTTGCAAATGTCCAGCACAAAGCGATTGAGTAAGGCTTGGCCTTGAATGGTGTGCGTCACTTCCGGATGAAACTGGACGGCGTAAAACCGGCGCGCCTCATCGGCCATGCCTGCGATGGGGCAAGCAGGTGTTGAGGCCATCACTTTAAAACCTTCTGGCAATTGTGTGACTTTGTCGCCATGACTCATCCAAACTTTCAACATGCCGTGGCCTTCAGCCGTGGCAAAGTCTTGAATGCCTTTGAGAAATTCAGTGTGCCCATGGGCGCGAACCTCGGCATAACCAAACTCTCGGGTTTGGCCAGCTTCCACCTTGCCGCCCAATTGCTCGGCCATGGTTTGCATGCCGTAGCAAATGCCCAAGACCGGAATGCCTAATTCAAAAACTGCATCGGGCGCACGATCGTCAACCTCATACACGCTAGCGTGCGAGCCCGACAAGATGATGCCCCTGAGGTTGCCATCTTTGGCATAGTCACGAACCCAATCGCTGGTGACATCGCAGGGATGCACTTCACAAAATACATGGGCTTCGCGAACTCGGCGCGCAATGAGTTGCGTCACTTGTGAGCCAAAGTCAAGGATCAAAATTTTGGAATGCTGCATGGAACGTTCAGTGTCAAAAAATAGTTTCGAACAAGTCAAAGTACTGAATTAATCAGCACGGTAGTTGGGCGCTTCTTTGGTGATTTGCACATCGTGCACGTGGCTCTCTTTGATCCCTGCCGACGTAATTTCGACAAATTCTGCTTTGTTGCGCATGTCTTCGATGGTGGGGCAACCGCAGTAACCCATGCTGGCACGCAAACCGCCTGCCATTTGAAACAGAATGGCCACCACAGAACCTTTATAGGGGACGCGGCCTTCAATGCCTTCAGGTACCAGTTTGTCGGCATTGGGATTGCCCGTGCTTGATTCTTGGAAGTAACGGTCTGCACTGCCCTGCTGCATGGCGCCAATGCTGCCCATGCCGCGGTAGCTTTTATAGCTGCGGCCTTGGTACAAAATGACTTCGCCTGGGGCTTCTTCAGTACCCGCAAACATACCGCCCATCATGACGGTGTTGGCGCCCGCTGCAATGGCTTTGGCGATGTCGCCGCTGTAGCGAATGCCGCCATCGGCGATCAGTGGCACGCAAGTGCCCTGAAGCGCTGTGGCCACATTGTCGATGGCCATCACTTGCGGTACGCCCACCCCCGCCACAATGCGGGTTGTACAAATGGAGCCTGGGCCAATGCCGACTTTAACGGCGTCAGCACCGGCTTCGACCAGCGCCAAAGCGGCAGCACCCGTGGCAATATTGCCACCGATCACTTCAATGTGAGGATAGTTTTTCTTCACCCAGCGTACGCGCTCCAGCACGCCCTGACTGTGCCCGTGCGCTGTGTCAACCACAATGGCATCGACACCCGCTTTGACCAATGCTTCTACGCGCTCTTCTGTCCCTTCGCCCACCCCTACCGCTGCGCCAACCAACAAACGACCAGAAGCATCACGCGCGGCCAAGGGAAAATTCAACTGCTTGGTGATGTCTTTAACCGTGATCAAACCCAAAAGTTCAAAAGCATCGTTAACGACGAGCAGGCGTTCCAATTTATATTTGTTCAAAAGCGCTTTGGCTTCCTCAGGCGTCGTACCTTCTGGCACGGTAATCAAACGCTCGCGCGTGGTCATGATCTCGCTCACAGGCTGGTCATAACGCGTTTCAAAACGCATATCGCGGCCGGTCACAATGCCCACCACTTTGCCACCTTGACAAACTGGGAAACCAGAAACACCCAGCTCATCTGACAAGGCCATGACTTGTCTTACTTTGGTATCGGGGGTGATGACCACCGGGTCACGCAAAACGCCAGATTCATAGCGCTTGACCTTGGCCACTTGTGCCGCCTGATCTTGAGGTGTGAGGTTTTTGTGAACGATACCAATGCCGCCTTCTTGGGCAATGGCAATGGCCAACCGAGATTCTGTGACGGTGTCCATGGCCGCTGAGACCAAGGGCAGATTCAAACGAAGTTTGCGAGTAAATTGGGTGGCAAGCGAAGTGTCCTTGGGCAGGACTTGGGAGTAGGCGGGAACCAACAACACATCGTCGAAAGTGAGTGCTTTACCAAGAAGGCGCATAAGGGGAGGCTCCAAAAAAAGGATTGTACCCTCGTGGCAGCCCGATTTACCCCTGAAACATGTCCTTCAAGGGCGTGTTCAGTAACCCGCCACAGAGCCCACACGGCGCCTGGCAAAAAGGCCTGTTCGGCCTTTGCCTTGGCGTTTAAATCGTTGTTTTCGGGCCAATTTGGGGTCGACCAACAAGGGGCGGTAGATTTCAAGGCGGTCGCCTGCTTTTAATGGCTCGCTCAAAGGTACCTTGCGTCCCCAAATACCTTGGCTGATTTTTTGAGCAAGCGCTAGCTCGATGGCAGCACAATGAGCTTGTAATTCTGGGAGAAGTTTAAATTGTTCGATGGCATCTAAAACGCGAGCACCCTCAGGCAGCGTCAAACGCTTGCTCAGCAATTGGCGAGGGCCCGGACTGAATAAGCAATCAACGATCATCATGCGGCCTTAGCGCCGTAAATTTGTTCGGCTCGCTTGACAAATGCATCGACCATGTTGGCCGCGATTTTGTCAAAGACAGGGCCGACGACAGCGGCCAGTGTGGCACTTGAAAATCCATATTCCAAAGCCAGTGTGACTTTGCACGCGCGTTGCGAATCATCGCCAACAGGCTCAAAAGACCAGGTGCCAACCAGTTTAGAAAAAGGGCCTTTAACCAGTTGCATGTGAACTTCACGATTTTCAATGTGGGTGTTGTGCGTCACAAAAACCTGGCTAATGCCCGCCATGCCAATGCCAACTTCAGCGTCCATTGCATGCTCAGAGATCTGCAAAACTTTAGAGTGTTTGCACCATGGCAAGAAATTAACGTACTGATCGACATCGGTCACCAGACGAAACATTTCCTCTGGGGAGTACCAGATCAGGACAGATTTGAGCAGTTTCTTCATACAATAGGCTTTGTATTTTAGATTGTAATTTCAGTGCCGCCCGGTATGCAAATACCAAGCAAATCGGGCTCTTATCTTCAAATATTGAATGGCCACGCCCCCCCCAAAAACCAAAGGTCCAGGTAAATCTGGACTCATTGCCGAAAACAAAAAAGCAGCCTTCGACTACTTTTTTGAAGAACGGCATGAGTGCGGCATGGTTTTGGAAGGGTGGGAAGTCAAGGCCGTGCGCGAAGGCAAGGTGCAACTCACTGACGGCTATGTGGTCATTCGCAACAAAGAAATGTTCATCATTGGTTGCTTGATCAACCCCTTAAAAACAGCCTCTACGCACGTCAATCCAGAAGCCGCTCGCACCCGAAAGTTACTTCTCAAAAGGGATGATATCGACCGCCTGACAAGCAAGGTTGAGCAAAAAGGCTTTACTTTGATTCCCATCAACTTGCACTGGAAAGCAGGCTTCATCAAATGCGAAGTGGCTTTGGCCAAGGGCAAGGCAGAACACGATAAACGTGACACCATCAAGGATCGAGAAGGCAAGCGCGAAGTGGAGCGCGCCATGAAAAGCCGCAACCGCTAACGGCTTTCAGTTTCAAGCTAAGCCTTAAGCCAAGTCACGCAGTGGGTGAGTCTCGGCAGTCCATGGGCTCTTGAAAAACAAGGGCCATTCTTGCGGCAAAACATCTTTCAAATTTGAATGCGCCCATTGGGGTTGATGGTCTTTGTCAACCGCCAAAGCACGAATTCCTTCTACGGTTTCACTCTTGGCTCTCAAATGAAAACAATGGTGAACCAGATCGCGCTCCATCCGTAAATCGTCTGCGAGTCCCATGTTGCGTGCCTTGCGAATTTGCGCAAGAACCACGTGGACCATCAGTGGGGAGCCTTTGTTTAAATGGGCCAGGGTTTGCTGAGCCCAATCTGAGCTCTCTTGAGAAAGCGCAAGACTGATCTCTAAGGGAGATGCCAATCCAAAGCAACGATCAATGGCCGTTTTATCAGGGAATTGGGCAGCTTCAAACTTGGTAAATTGGCTTTGCAACCAACGCTCCACCGCCTCACCGCTTTCGAAGGGCGTGCTTAACAAGGTTTTCCAAATGAGAGGCAACCGTTGTGTTTCTATCAAACCATCGGCCAGACCTGCTTGAAGTGCTTGATGGCCAGCGATTTTTTGGCCCGTCATACCCAAATATTCGCCAATGTGACCAGGACAGCGGCTTAAAAAATAACCACCGCCAACATCAGGGAACAAACCGATATGGGTTTCTGGCATGGCCATTTGCGTTCGGTCGGTCACGATGCGAAGGCTGGCACCTTGGCTAATGCCCATGCCACCGCCCATCACAACGCCGTCCATGAAGGCAATATAGGGCTTGGTGTAAGTGTGAATCAAATGGTTCAGGCTGTACTCTTCAGTGAAGAAGTCGGACAAGCTGTGATCACCTGCCAGTGCAGCCTGATGGAAAAATCGAATATCGCCGCCCGCGCAGAAGTGCCCAAAGGGGCCTTCTTTGCCCTGACCCCTCACCAACACGGCTAGTACCTGCGAATTGACTTGAAATTCTTTCAGGGCATGAGTGATGCCTCGAACCATTTCCAGTGTCAGTGCATTCAAGGCCTTGGGTCGATTGAGGGTGATGCACCCTACTCTGCCCACCACCTCCGTCAGCACCAAGGGTTCTGCTGCTAGAGCAGGCACTGATGAACTTGCTTCAGACATTGCGTTGTCTCCATCCTAACCATTCGTTGACAAACAAGGCGGCAAGAACCATGCTGCCACCCAGTAAGACATTGACATTGGGTTCTTCGTTAGCGCCAACCCATGCCAAGGCAATACCAAAAACAACTTCCAACAATGACAGCAAAGAAATCTCTGGTGCTTTCAAAACGCGCGCGCAGATGACCGAGAGCGTACACGGAATGGCCAACTGCACAAAGCCGAGCATAGCCATCAAGCTGATGTCATGCGCATTCGCTTGAAAAGGCATTGACAAAGGCAAAGTGACGAGCGCAGAAATGATGGCGCCGAGTAAAACAGAGGGCACCAGGTCGATGGTTAAACCTGCTGATTGACTCTTTTGAATCAAAGTCCACTGGGTTGCCCCCGCCAATGGCACGATCAGAGCAATGCAAATACCCAACACAAAATTAGGCTCACCCAATTCAAGTTGTGTCATGAAAATCAGTGCAATGCCTGCACCCGCAATTGCGATCGCTCCCCAAGTTCTCAAGGGCAACCGATGCGAGACAAACAGCCATGAGCCCAGTGCAGTCAAGAGAGGCCCGCACGCCAAGGTAATGAGCACATTGGCCACAGCAGTCAACGTCAGGGCCATCATGAAAGCTGTGAACATACAGCCCCAACATAAGCCGGAGAGCCAAAAGTAACCACTGGTCCAGGGTAAGGTTTTCCAAACCCCAAGGCCATGCCAAACGCTCATGATGAGAATCAACCCAATGGCTGTGAAAGCACTGCGCCAGAAGGTCACTTCAAAACCATGAGC
>JBIKOZ010000089.1:0-6360 GCA_044357745.1 Limnohabitans sp.
TCTTGATGGTGCGCAAGCTTTAAGTACAGTGAGAGGGGTGTTTCTAAATCAGCAAACGCTTCCATCATGAGTGGAATTCGGTTGTAGCCCTGCTGCATCAGGCTTTTGAATTCAAGTTCTGTGATCACGATCTGGGACTCCGTAGGGGGTGTTGAAGGGCAACACCTTTCATTCATTTGTTCAAGTCAATCCTTGAACGCTTAAGGGCAGGCGATACGCTGCCGCATCTAGGCAATTTAAGCTGGCTGACGCCAAGACCAAGCTCCCCGGCGCAATGTGGCCGGCAGTTGGACTGCTAAGAATGAATGAAAAAAGATCATGAGGGGCACAGTGTAACAAAGCTTAATGCAGAATTTCCGCCAGTGAATCCAAATGATGGTCGGCCTTCACCGCCCTGATTGGCTGGCCATGGTTGTAGCCGTGGCTCAAAAGCACCACTTTGCAACCCGCTGCGTGCGCGGCTTGCGCATCGTTGCTGGAGTCACCAATCATCAAGACCTGGCTGGGGTGGAAACCTAAAACTTCGCACGTTTTGATCAAAGGCAAAGGATCGGGTTTTTTTCTTTCAAAAGAATCACCCCCAAAAACCACTTGAAAAAATTCACTCAGCCCTTTTTGTGCCAGCAGCGTTTGGGCCAGGTCGCGCGGCTTGTTGGTGAGGCAGGCCAAGGGCAGGCCCAGCTTCGACAAGCCTAGGAGGCCCGCCATCACACCAGGGTAGACCGCACTGGCCTGGCCATTCACACGGCGGTAATGAGCTTGGTAAATTTCCCAAGCACGGTGAAGATCTGCCTCAGAAGGCGTGCGTGCAGATGGCTGTTGCAAAGGCATTTGGCGCATCAAGACAGCTTGGATGAGATGCTCAGAGCCCTTTCCCACCATGCCCTCTAAATGCGTTCTGGACAGGGCTGGAAGACCCAAGTCTTGGAGCATTAAATTGACCACCGCCTCAAAATCACCCATGGTGTCGACCAAGGTGCCATCGAGGTCAATCATGCAGGCCTCAACCTGCATTCCCAACAAATTAGCCAATGCTTAATTCCTTGCGCATGGCCTGTATGACGGCTGCGTAGTCGGGTTTGCCAAAAATAGCACTGCCCGCCACAAAGGTGTCGGCGCCAGCATCGGCCACACGGCGAATGTTATCGACTTTGATGCCGCCGTCCACTTCGAGACGAATGTCTTTGCCAGACGCATCAATCCACTTGCGGGCTTGCTCAATTTTGCGCAGCGCGCTGTCAATAAATCCCTGCCCACCAAAGCCCGGGTTGACCGACATGATGAGGATCAAGTCAATGTCATCAATGACCCATTCCAATACGTCCAGAGACTCAGCAGGATTGAAAACAACACCCGCTTTGCAGCCTTTGGATTTGATGGCCTGAACACTGCGGTGCACATGGGTCGAAGCGTCTGGGTGAAAACTGATCAGGTCGGCGCCTGCCTCTGCAAACGCTGCGGCCAGGGCATCTACAGGCTGCACCATGAGGTGCACATCGACGGGGACGTCTCGGCCGTCTGCCGTTTTGGCATGGGGCTTTAGCGCCTGACAAATCATCGGGCCAAAGGTGAGGTTGGGCACGTAATGGTTGTCCATCACGTCGTAGTGAATCCAGTCGGCGCCGGCGGCAATGACATTGCGCACTTCCTCGCCCAGGCGGGCAAAATCGGCGGACAAAAGAGAGGGGGCGATGCGGTAGGTGGTCATGCCCGAATTGTCTCATTTTGAGAAGCTTGAGGTTATGCTTGGGTTTATGGGTGAGTTTGACTTGATTAATGCCTTCTTCAAACGCCCCGGGCGACATGCAACGCTCGGGGTCGGAGACGACTGCGCCTTGTTACCCGTCACACCGGGGCAGCAACTGGCCATCTCTAGCGACATGCTGGTAGAGGGGCGGCACTTCTTATCGACCGTCAATCCGCGTTTGTTGGGCCATAAAGCTTTGGCCGTCAATTTGAGCGATTTGGCGGCTTGTGGTGCACAGCCCAAAGCCTTCATGTTGGCCTTGGCCCTGCCTCAGGTAGAGCCTCTCTGGTTGGCCGAATTTTCAAAGGGATTGTGGGAACTGGCAGATGCCCATCAGTGCGATCTGATTGGCGGTGACACCACACGAGGCCCCCTCAACATTTGTATCACGGTGCTGGGTGAAGTGCCAGCCGATCAAGCCTTGCTGCGCAGTGGCGCACAAATTGACGATGACATTTATGTCAGCGGTCATTTAGGCGATGCGCGTTTGGCGCTTGAAATCTTTCGAGGCAATTTGTCAGTCCCTGAAGGTGTTTTTGATGCGGCTCGCATGCGCATGGAAAAACCGACTCCGCGTGTCGCATTGGGCATGGCATTAAGAGGACTGGCCACATCGGCCGCCGACATCAGTGATGGTTTGTTAGGCGACTTGCAGCACATCTTGGATGCCAGCGGCGTGGGTGCTGAGATTCAAACCCACCTTGCGGCCAGCACCATGGCCAGTGGCGCTCATTGCCAACTTTCAACCGACATTCAAATGCACCTGACTTTGGCTGGGGGTGATGATTACGAATTGGTTTTCACGGCACCGGTTGCAAAACGGCAAGCCATTGCAGCCGCAAGCGCCTTGTCCGAAACCCCCGTGACGCGCATTGGGAAAATCAGGGCCTCGCGCGAGCTTCTGTTGCTGAATGCGCAGAGACTGAACGTGGCCCATACATTTCAGTCTTTCGATCATTTCAAAACCCCATGAGCCATTCAGCATGAGACCCACTTTCGGCTTCATGAGCGCTCATCCAGCGCACTGGATTGCGCTGGGCTTTGGCTCAGGGCTTTCTCCCAAGGCCCCTGGCACCGTCGGCACCTTATGGGCATGGGTGAGTTGGTGGGCCTTTCATGACCATTTCACATCTGCCGAATTGGGCGCCATTATTTTGGTGTCCAGTTTGATCGGTTGGTGGGCCTGCAAAGTCACGGCTGAAAATTTAGAAATCTGTGATCCGGGCGCCATTGTGTGGGATGAGGTGGTCGCTTTTTGGTTGGTGCTTTGGTTACTCGCCCCCTCTTCAATGGCAACCCAGTTGGCTGCTTTCATTGTTTTCAGATTTTTTGATGCGGCCAAACCTGGCCCTGTCGCTTGGGCTGATCAGCTGTTCAAAGGATTTGGTTGGCGGGGTGCGTTGGGTATTTTGTTCGATGACTTTGTCGCCGCCTTTTGCACCTTGTTTTGTTTTGCAGTTTGGAAAGCTTGGTAAATAGGATGACAACTGTTCCTTCTCAGATTCCCACTTTGACTGAAGCATTGTCAAAGGCCTTGATCACGCATCGCCTCAGCATGGTCACCGCAGAAAGTTGCACAGGTGGTTTGATTGCGGCCAGTTGCACTGACTTGTCAGGCTCCAGTGCATGGTTTGAACGGGGTTTTGTGACTTACTCAAACGCCGCAAAAACTGACATGCTGGGCGTTCCCGCAGAACTGATCGACCGATATGGCGCCGTCAGTGAGCCCGTCGCTCGGGCCATGGCCTTGGGCGCTTTGAAGCACTCATTGGCCGACTGCAGCGTTGCTGTGACAGGTGTTGCGGGACCAACGGGCGGCAGCATTGAGAAGCCTGTTGGCACAGTTTGGTTGGCTTGGGCCCTCCGCCAATCGTCGCATTGCGAATCAATGGTCCAAGTGTTTACGGGCGATCGGCTTGCGGTGCGAAATGCCACCACCGCATTGGCCTTATCGCGATTAACAGACTTGGTTTTGAAACCTTAAACAGGCGCCGAGGGGCGACTCTGTCAGGTCAAAAAAAATGCCCACCGAAGTGAGCATTTGTTCAATTAGCGAGTCACTGGAAGCGACTGCTTAATTTGGTTGCGGGGGCCGGATTTGAACCAACGACCTTTGGGTTATGAGCCCAACGAGCTACCAGACTGCTCCACCCCGCGGTAAAAAACAAAGTATACCTTGTTACGCAGCTTGAATACTTAAGAATTTAATATTAAAGCCGAATGAACCGGAATTTAAGCGTCTGGTGCTTGCTCGGCCACATCAGGACGATCAACCAATTCAACCAAAGCCATGGGTGCGTTGTCGCCAACACGGAAGCCCATTTTCAAGATGCGCGTGTAACCGCCGGGACGCTTTGCAAAGCGTGGGCCGAGGTCTGTGAACAACTTGGTGACGCTGTCGCGATCGCGCAGGCGGTTGAAAGCCAAGCGGCGATTTGCCAATGTGTCTTCTTTGGCCAATGTGATCATAGGCTCGATCACGCGGCGCAATTCTTTGGCCTTTGGCACTGTGGTTTTGATGACTTCGTGCTCAATGATGGAGTTCATCATGTTTTGCAGCATTGCCAAGCGGTGTGAGCTTGTGCGGTTAAGTTTACGTAGTCCGTGTCCGTGACGCATGGTGCTAATCCTTTCTTTATTAATCAGGCAGCCGTATCAGGTACTGCCCGTGCACTGCCCACCTCTTTTTTGCAGGCGGGACTTTTTTAAAACGCAGTGTGAGCTGCTTTTAAATTAACGCTTTTCCAAACCGGCAGGTGGCCAGCTTTCGAGCTTCATGCCCAAAGTCAAACCACGTGAGGCCAAAACTTCTTTGATCTCATTGAGTGACTTGCGACCCAGGTTGGGGGTCTTGAGCAATTCGTTCTCAGTACGCTGAATGAGGTCGCCGATGTAGTAAATGTTTTCTGCTTTGAGGCAGTTGGCAGAGCGAACGGTGAGTTCGAGCTCGTCCACAGGGCGCAGCAAAATAGGATCGAAGCTGCTGGCGCCACCGCGTTGTGCAGGTGCGTCAAAGGCAGACAATTCGCTGCCTTCCAACTGTGCGAACACAGCCAATTGCTCGACCAAAATTTTGGCGGAAGAGCGCACGGCGTCTTCAGCACTGATGGCACCATTGGTTTCCATCTCGATGACGAGCTTGTCAAGGTCGGTGCGTTGCTCTACACGAGCGCTTTCCACGGTGTAGCTAACACGCTTCACAGGTGAGAAAGAAGCATCGAGCACAATGCGGCCGACAGATTTTGTAGGCTCATCGGCAAAACGGCGCATCGAACCTGGCACATAGCCACGGCCTTTTTCAACCTTGATTTGCATGTCGAGTTTGCCGCCATGTGACAGGTTGGC
The DNA here is from genome assembly GCA_044357745.1 of Limnohabitans sp. Taxonomy (GTDB): domain Bacteria; phylum Pseudomonadota; class Gammaproteobacteria; order Burkholderiales; family Burkholderiaceae_C; genus Limnohabitans_A. The sequence continues at coordinate 5,093 of JBIKOZ010000089.1, forward strand.
AATGATGTGCTCAGGGTTGATCACTTCAACGTCGTGAGGTGTTTGGATATCGGCAGCCGTGACAGGGCCTTCGCCGTCTTTGCGCAAGCTCAAAGTGACTTCGTCACGGTTGTGCAATTTGAAAACGACGCCTTTGAGGTTCAACAAGATGTTGACGACATCTTCTTGCACACCGTCAATGGAGGAGTATTCGTGAACAACACCCGCTATAGTGACTTCAGTGGCGGAATAACCGACCATGGAAGACAATAAAACACGACGCAGCGCATTGCCCAAAGTATGGCCGTAGCCACGCTCGAAGGGCTCAAGGGTGACCTTGGCGCGGTTAGGGCCGAGTTGTTCGACTTGGATAGCTTTTGGTTTCAACAGATTGGTTTGCATTCAGACTTCCTCTCAATACCCTCGGTCCGTTACACCGGTAAGGCTGATGAAGCACCCAAACCGCATGCATCGCGGTAAGGGAACGATTGAAACAAGATGGGATTAGCGTGAATACAATTCAACGATCAAAGATTCGTTGATGTCTGCCGCAAATTCATCACGATCAGGCGCCTTCTTAAAGACGCCTTCTACTTTTTCTAGGTTGACTTCAACCCAAGCTGGCATGCCAACTTGTTGAGCCAATTGCAAGGCTTCTAAAACACGTGTTTGTTTTTTGGATTTCTCACGAACCCCCACCACATCGCCCGCTTTGACGAGGTAAGAAGGAATGTTCACAGGATGACCATTGACGGTCACGGCTTTGTGAGACACCAACTGACGTGATTCAGCGCGTGTAGAGCCAAAGCCCATGCGATAGACAACATTGTCTAGGCGTGACTCCAACAAGCTCAACAAGTTAGAGCCGGTGTTGCCTTTACGGCGGTCGGCTTCTGCAAAGTAGCGGCGGAATTGCTTTTCCAGAACGCCATACATGCGCTTCACTTTTTGTTTTTCACGCAACTGCAGACCGTAGTCTGATGTGCGCTGACCTGAAGTGCGGCCGTGTTGGCCAGGCTTCGAGTCAAATTTACACTTGTCCGCGATAGAGCGACGTGCGCTCTTCAAGAACAGGTCAGTGCCTTCACGGCGGGATAGTTTGGCCTTAGGGCCTAGGTAACGTGCCACTTGATCTTCCTTTTCTGTCAACTACCGCATTAGAAATGCGGGAGCCATTGCCAGCACGGCAATGGCGGTGGGCTTTACAAATTAAATACGGCGACGCTTTTGAGGGCGGCAGCCATTGTGTGGCATGGGTGTGACGTCTGCAATCGATGTGATGCGGATGC
>JBIKOZ010000090.1:0-6348 GCA_044357745.1 Limnohabitans sp.
CCCAAGCGCCAATGCGCGAATCTAGAGGACGGCTGTGAAAGTAGGTGTCGCTTTCTTCATCGCTGACTTTCTCCATGCGGCCTTCAATGCGAACCACGCGCTCTAACTCAACCCAGTGAAATTGCAAGGCCGCAAAAGGATTGCCGGCAAGCTCTTTGCCCTTGCGACTTGCGTAGTTGGTGTACCAAACAATGCCACGTTCGTCATAGCCCTTGATCAACACCACGCGTGTACTGGGGCGCATGTTGCTGGCCACTGTGGCCAATGTCATGGCGTTGGGTTCGGGAACTTCCGATTGAATGGCTTCGTTCAGCCAGCGATCAAATTGCTTGAGTGGGACAGCGTTGGAAGCATCTTCACTCAACTCAGCTTTTTCGTAGCTTTTGCGCAAATCAGCAATGTTCATGAGGGGTCCTTCGCATGCTGTAACAAGGCTTCGAGTGCCTTGTCATGAATGCCGTGTTGTTTCAAGCTGTTTAAAGTTTCTTTCGCATAGTCTAAGGTAGTGCCGTAGCGTCCTGCTGAGTTTTGAAAGATATGTTGATATTGGGCGGGTGATAGCTCGTTTGTGTAACTGGGGCTACTGCGCGGCAAAGTGAAGGCGAGGGCATTGACAGTACCGTGAGGTGTAGGGCACTGCAACCATCGCGGTTGATAGACGTTGTTGGGCATTTCGCGAAACCACAAATTTTCAATTGTTTGCTTGACCTGGTGCGCAGGCGTTCTAAACACCAGACCCTTGCAACTGCCGCCAGACAGCAGTGCAAATACGAGTCCCGGGCATTCCGGTGAGCCACGATTGACACGGCTCCACATTTTCAAAGCGCGGTGCCAGCCTTGAACTAGGGTGAGATGTCTTTCGAGTACTTCAAATTCTGTACGCCAGATCAGGGAGGCATAGCCGAAGATCCACAAATCTTGCGAGGTTGGCCAATCCGAAATGAGCGCTTCACGCGTTGGTTCAACCCAGGATTGATCTGACCGGTTTGACGAGGCGGTGGCGGTTGATGTCGAGGACTTCAAAGTGCTGAGCATGCGACTATTTTGAGGGTAAACCTTGGGGATTTCGGAATTTCTCAGATTGTTTGGGTCGAAATTCGTAACCTGTCTGTAACTTTGAGTGCGCTAAAGAAGGCGATGTCGAGTTACCATTCGGGCTGTAACAAAGTTACAAAAACAGTTTCAGCTTGCTCACCATCTCCATAGTCTATGACCTTGAATGCCACCGTTGCCAAAGTGACCGCCCGCATTGCTCAGCGCAGCCAAGCCACTCGTGAAGCCTATCTGCAGCAAGTTGAAGACGCCGCTGAGCGCAAACCCGGCGCAGATCGCCTAGGTTGTGCCAATGTGGCGCACGCATTTGCAGCCATGCCAGCAGATGACAAAGCGCGTGCTTCGGGCTTGGCCGCCATTCCTGTGGTGAGCGCCACCGAACGCGGCCCCAATATTGGCGTGGTCACTGCCTATAACGATTTGTTGTCAGCGCATGCGCCGTTTCAGCACTATCCTGATGTGGTGAAAGACGAGGCGCGCAAGTGGGGTGCAACAGCCCAAGTGGCGGGTGGTGTGCCGGCCATGTGCGATGGTGTGACACAAGGTACGCCCGGCATGGAACTCAGTTTGTTCAGCCGCGATGTGATTGCCATGTCGACGGCTGTGTCATTGAGTCACGACGTTTTCGATGCTGCACTGATGTTGGGTGTGTGCGACAAAATTGTGCCGGGTCTCTTGATCGGTGCTTTGCAGTTTGGTCATTTGCCCACCGTGTTTGTACCTGCTGGCCCCATGGGCAGCGGCCTGTCGAACGATGAAAAATCCAAAGTGCGCGAACAAGCGGCGCAAGGTTTGGTAGGACGTCAAGAACTCTTGAAAGCAGAGTCCGCGGCTTATCACGGCGAAGGAACGTGCACCTTTTATGGGACGGCCAACAGCAATCAAATGCTGTTGGAAGCCATGGGCTTGCATGTGCCGGGAACCGCCTTCGTCAATCCAAGTGATGGTTTGCGCAGTGAGCTGACGCGGGAATCAGTGCGGACTGTTTTGCAATTGGTCAAGGCTAAAAACTTCACGCCGATTGGCAAATTGGTGGACGAGCGCTGCATCGTCAATGCCATGGTGGCGCTGTTGGCCACGGGGGGCTCTACCAATCACTTGATTCACTGGGTGGCGGTGGCGCGTGCAGCAGGTTTGATCATTGACTGGGATGACTTTTCTGCATTGTCAGAGGTGGTGCCCTTGCTGACACGCGTCTACCCCAATGGCAGTGCCGATGTGAATCAATTCCAAGCGGCGGGTGGCCCAGGCTTTGTGATTCGTGAACTGTTAGAGGCGGGCTTCATGCATGCAGATGTGTTGACGGTGCGAGCAGGTGGCATTCGTGAGTTCACGCAAAGGCCGGTTTCTGTCAACGGACAATTGGCATGGGAGGCCATTGGCACGACTCAAGATGACTCAGTGGTTCGTCCAGCTTCTGCGCCTTTCAATGTGACCGGTGGACTGCGTTTGCTACAAGGTAACTTGGGCCGTAGCGTGATCAAGGTTTCAGCCGTGCCTGAAGAATGTCATGTGATTGAAGCGCCTGCACAGGTCTTTAATTCGCAAGATGAATTGTTGAATGCTTTCAATGCGGGCACCCTTTACAAGGACGTGGTCTGTGTGGTGCGTTGGCAGGGTCCGCAAGCCAATGGCATGCCCGAGTTGCACAAACTCACGCCGCCCTTGGCAGTCTTACAGGCCCAAGGTTATCAAGTGGCATTGGTCACTGATGGACGCATGAGTGGGGCGTCCGGTAAAGTGCCCGCGGCCATTCATGTGTCACCTGAAGCGGCATCGGGTGGTCCCTTGGCGCGTGTATTGGATGGCGATGTGATTCGCATGGACGCTGTGGCCGGTCTATTGCAAGTCCTGGTAGATCCTGAAACATGGAATGCCCGAATACCCACGACAATGCCGATGAATCTGCAAGCGGCCAATAGCCGCGGTATGGGGCGAGAATTGTTTAACAATTTGCGCAAGCATGCGCTCAAAGCTGAAGAAGGAGCTTGCACATGGCTTTGAACCCTAAGAAAGAATCACAATTCACAGCACTGCAAGTGATGCAAGATGCGCCTGTGATTCCCGTCATCGTATTGAACGATGTGGCGCATGCCGTGCCCATGGCCCGCGCATTGGTGGCAGGTGGTATTCGCATGTTGGAAGTAACTTTGCGCACGCCGCAAGCACTGGCCTGCATGGAAGCCATTGCAAAATCAGTGCCTGAGGCCGTGGTGGGTGCAGGCACAGTTCGCAGCGCCGCCGATGCCAAAGCAGCGGCCAATGCGGGAGCTCAGTTTGCGGTCAGTCCAGGCTATACATCGGTTGTAGGTCAAGCCTGTCGTGATGTAGGTTTGTCTTTGTTGCCAGGCGTGGCGACAGGCAGCGAAATCATGATGGCACAAGAAGACGGCTACACCGAGTTGAAATTTTTCCCCGCCATGCAGGCAGGGGGCCCGGCCATGTTGAAAGCTTGGAGTGGCCCGTTCTTTGACGTTCGCTTTTGCCCAACGGGCGGCGTGACACTTCTCAACGCGTCTGAGTTTTTAAGCTTGCCCAATGTGGCGTGTGTGGGGGGCTCATGGTTGGTGCCAGCCGATGCACTGGCCCAGAGTGACTGGTCGCGCATTGAAAAACTGGCCCGAGAGGCCAGTCAAATCAAGCGCGATTAAGCAAAATCTCGCTGAATCAATTCCACTTTGTAACCATCAGGGTCGGTGATGAACGCGATCACCGTGGTACCGCCTTTGACAGGGCCAGCTTCGCGCGTCACTTTGCCGCCAGCGTTGCGAATTTTTTCGCAGGCTGCATAGGCGTCTTGTACGGCAATGGCCAAATGACCATAGGCTGTTCCCATCTCATAATTCTCAACGCCCCAGTTGAAGGTGAGTTCCAGCTCGGCATGGTCGGGGTTATTGCCGTAGCCTACAAATGCCAATGAATATTTGTAGTCTGGATTCTCAGTGGTTCTGAGCAGTTTCATGCCCATCACATGAGTGTAAAAATCGATCGAGCGTTGAAGGTTGCCAACGCGAAGCATGGTGTGTAGGAGTCTCATAATGTGCAGGGTGCCTGATTGAAAAAATTGTTGTGTTGAAGTGTTAGTTGCGTGAACTTTTCAGGTGTGAATTTTGACTGTTAAGTCTTGTGCCAAGCTTGAACAAAGGCCTTTGCAGATTCACCCACAGCTTCGGCCGATTTTCCAGGCGCAAATAATGCAGAGCCAATGCCAAATCCAGTGGCGCCACTTTTCCGGTAATCTGCCATATTGTGAACACCCATGCCGCCAACAGGAATGAGCTTCACATGGCCGGGCAATACGGCGCGCATTGACTTCAGTACGGCCGGACTGATCATTTCTGCAGGAAATAATTTGAGGCCATGGGCACCCAAGGCCAAGGCACGAAATGCTTCCGTAGGCGTGGCCACACCTGGCAAGGCAATCAAACCTAAATTAACCGCTTCACAAACTACGTTGTCGTCCAGATGCGGAGAGATGATCAGTTGGCCACCAGCTGCTTTGATATCGCGCACTTGTTGAGCAGTGGTGACGGTGCCAGCACCTACCAGTGCATTGGGAAAAGCTTTCGACAAAATTTGAATGCTGCGCAGTGGCTCAGGAGAATTGAGGGGCACTTCTAGGATGTGAAAACCTGCATTCACAATGGCAGTGCCAACAGCCAATGCTTCCTCAGGTTTCAGGCCACGCAAAATGGCCACCAGCGGCAGTTTGTCCATGTGCGATTGAAATTGAGTGAGCAAAGAAGTCATCCGCTTAGCTTACCTTGAAATCCTGCGGATACAAATGCTGCGCCAACGCCCACAAACCACGCCAAGTGACTTCGTCAGTCAGGGTTTGCGCTTGAATCTCAAAAGCTTCCAGAGCGCATGCATAGCGTTGGGTGAGTTGGCCGTTGCCCAATATAAAGAGGGGCGTACCCGAACCTGCCTCATTCGATTGCGCTGACTTAATTTCTTCACCAATGAGCAAGCCCGAGATGTAACTGCTCGACTGCGCAGGGTTGAGTTTTTCAAACAAGGCCAAACTTCTTGCAGAAAAAGCATGGTGCAACAAGCCGCCAGGTTTTTGACTTTGCATCACACCGTCCAGAAAGGTGTCCTTCTTCCATGGCGCATCGGGCAGGCAGGTTTTGGACAAGATGGAGTGCTGACTGAGCAGGGCGTAAAACTCGCCTGTCATGAAAGTTTTGAAGGTGGTGATTTTGGCTTTTGCCACTTGGGCCCATTTGCTGTGGGTGCCTGGCAAAACAAACTGGGCTGTCTCAATTTGCAATGTGTTCAGTGCACCAAAAATTTGAATCTCTTCACCTCGCATGACATCGGGCGTGGCGTCATTGAAAGTCGATAAGCCTGGCACCATGCCAATCCGATCTTTTTCAATCCACTGCAGATGTTGAGAGATGTCTTCGAAGCCGCTAGGACAGGGGCAGTAGGGGGCTTCTCGCCAACCTTGTCGGCTGCCCGCCATGCCTGAAATAAGGCATAGCGTTTCACCGGTGACCCAATCGCCAAAGCGTTGTTCAAAGACATTTTGAAATTGGCCGTGTGCCACTTGAAGGATTCCCTGTGGGAATGCCCTTTTGTCCAGTACCACACCCTCATTGCTCATGAGAGCACCTCTTAGCGAAGATGTGCCCCAGTCAATCGCAAGTAGTTTGTGATGCATGCTTACTTCTTCAAGCCATCCAATGCATGTGAAGGGTAGTAAGGCAGTTTGCAATCTTCAATGTATTGCTTCACGATTTCTTGGAAAGAAGCATCAGGCTTCAGTCCCAAGGCTGCGGCACGTTGGGCTGAGCCCCCTTTGGCCCAGTTGGCCACAATGCCTGCAATTTGTTCATTGCGAACAAATTTGACGTGCTGACGAACGGCGGGGCCGGCCACTTCTTCCAGCGCTTGCAACATTTCTTTCACAGTGACATTGAGACCGGGCAGGTTCAGCGCCAAGCGCCCTTTCATGGCTTCGCGGCTGGCTTCAAATACAGTGATCAAGCCCTTTATGGTGTTGTTGGGCGAAGAGACAGAGTGCGATACGTTTTCGTCAACGGGGCAAATAGATTCCATGCCAGCCAAGGGCTCGCGAATGATGCCGCTGAAAAAGGAAGAGGCCGCACCGTTGGGTTTACCAGGGCGGACTGTGACGGTCATCAAGCGCGCGGCCCGGCCATCGACGTAGCCTTTGCGCGTGAAGTCGGCCAGCAAATACTCCAGCATGAGCTTGTGTGTGCCGTATGACGTTTGGGGCGAGGGCAGGGTGTTGTCGGCCACGATGTCGGGCATGGGGTTGCTGGGATC
>JBIKOZ010000091.1:0-6346 GCA_044357745.1 Limnohabitans sp.
ACACCCCAGGCCCCGAGTTGGCTGAGTTGTCTGGCGTGCACGCTTTAACTGACGTGACTGGTTTTGGTTTAGCGGGCCATGCCCTAGAAATTGCGCGCGGCGCCAAATTAACGGCGCACATCAAGTGGGCCGATGTGCCTTTGTTGCCCAAGGTCTCGGCCTTGATCAAAGAGGGCAATGTCACAGGTGCTTCAGGTCGAAACTGGGAAGGCTACGGTCCGGAAATTAGCCTTGATAGCGGTTTACCCACTGAATGCCAAACGCTTTTGTCTGATCCTCAAACAAGCGGTGGCTTGTTGGTCAGTTGTACGCCTGAAACTGTTGCCGACGTGCTGGCTGTTTTTAAGCGTCACGGTTTCAATGATGCAGCCGTTGTGGGCCACATCGGTGAAGCCCAAAAGTCACGCTTGGTTGTCAGCTGATCGTGTGTGGCCATGAAGGGCGGTGGCTAGCCAATCAAACGCTAAGTCGGCGGCAATGGCCAGCAGCGCCACCATCATGGCCCCCTGTAAAACATAGGCTGTATTGAATCCAGAAAGTCCGATGATGATGGGCAAGCCGAGGGTTTTGGCACCCACGGTGGACGCAATGGCGGCCGTGCCGATGTTCACGACAACTGAAGTTCTCACACCGGCTAGCCAAAGGGGGAGGGCCAAAGGAATTTGCACTTCGGTCCGTATGTGCCGAGGCGACATGCCCATGGCGCGTGCTGAATCAAGGACGGGTGTTGGGACTGAAGCCAGTCCGGCCAGCGTAGCCTGAAGCACGGGCAGCACGCCAAAAATTGACAGCGCAATGAGCGCGGGAAGCTCTCCAAAGCCTACGGCTGGAACCGCCACCGCCAGGATTGCCACAGGCGGAAAAGTTTGGCCCATGCCGGCCAGCGTTTCCATCATGGGCTTCAATGCATGCCCCGTTTCGGTGGTAGTGGCAAGTCCTGCCAGCGTTGCAAGGATCACAGCGATAAAACTAGACAGCAATACCAAGCCGATGTGTTGCCACATTAACGCTGCCATGGGTTCTTGTAAATAAACCGGACGTGAAAGGGCAGGAAACAGTGCTGCAAACAGCGGCTGGGAATATGGCAAGCCATAAGCCATCAACAACAATAAGACCACACTCCAAAACAGCGGATTAGCCCAGTAGCGTGGCGTTTGAAATGGGATCGCGTGCGACTCAGGCATGTTGCTTTTCCAGCAAATCAGCGGCGCGCACCTGACCGAGCACTGTGCCGCTTTCGTCCGCTACGCGCAAGGTGGAAACATGCAGCGCTGCCATGCAAGAAATAGCTTCTCTTAATGTGGCTGTATGAGCGATAAGGTGTGCCGCTTGCGTGCCTTCAATCGGTTTGATGTGGGGCGCTATTGAACGCAGTGAGAGTTGTTTAAGTCCAAGATCTGCGCGTCCTAGAAAGTCGGCTACAAAATCGTTAGCAGGTTGTTGTAGCAACTCAAGGGGTGTACCCATTTGCACAATGCTGCCTTGGTTCAGCAGCACGATGCGGGTTGCCAGCAGTAAAGCTTCATCGATATCGTGGGTCACAAACAGGATGGTTTTACCGGTCGCTCGGTGGATATTTTTAAGTGCTATTTGCAAGGCGCCGCGTGTCACTGGATCAAGTGCGCCAAAGGGCTCGTCCATGAGTAGTACATCTGGGTCTGCAGCCAATGCGCGCGCCACGCCAACCCGTTGCTGTTGTCCGCCCGAGAGTTGGTGCGGATAGCGACCAGCACACTGTTCAGGGTCCAGCGCCAGCAAATTCAGCATCTCGTTCACACGAGCTTGCACACGATGAGCGTTCCATCCCAGAAGCTTAGGGACTGTTGCAATGTTGTGTGCAACGGTTCTGTGAGGGAACAAGCCAACCGACTGGATGGCATAGCCCATTTGGCGACGCAAGTCTTGCACGTTAAAGCTGTTGATTTCTTTGCCGTTGAAAAGAATTTGACCGCCATCGTGGCTGACCATGCGGTTGACCATCTTGAGGACTGTGGACTTGCCAGAACCCGAAGGTCCGAGCAGCACCAGCAGCTCACCTTGTTGGATGTCTAGACTCAAGTCGGTGATGGCTGCCGCACCTTCGTAGAACTTGCGAGTGTGTTCAAACCGAATCATCATGGACGTGTCTTTATCAAGGAGCTCATCACTTTAAAAAAAGTGTCTGCCAATATGGCCAGAAGCACGATGGGAATAACGCCCATTATCACCAACTCGTTAGCAGCGCTGAAAAGTCCGTCAAACATGATCTGACCCAGCCCGCCTGCGCCCACGAGTGCGCTGACAGCGGCCAGGCCGGTGGTTTGAACAACTGCTGTGCGCAGCCCGATGAGTAGCACTGGCAATGCCAGCGGCAACTCTACTTGCCACAACAACTGACTCGCAGACATGCCCATGGCGCGCGCAGCATTGACCGCCTCTGCAGGAACTTGCTCCAACCCAGCCAGCGCTGAGCGAACAATGGGCAACAGCGCATACATGAACAGCGCTAGCACGGCAGGCGCGATGCCCACACCGCTGATGCCCGCGCGGCCTAGCGCTGGTAATTGGACGGCGGCCCAAGCCAATGGCGCCATGAGCAGACCAAAAAGGGCAATCGATGGAATGGTCTGTATCACATTGAGTACGGGAAACAAGGCGTGTCGTAATCTTTGTTTTCGGGTCATACGCCAGGCCAGCAGCAACCCGATGACCAAGGCAGGTGTCACGGCCAGCAGCACGATCTGAAGATGGCGAAGAATGGCGGGCCCAAAAACATCACTTTGATTGGCATATTCTTTAGCGATAGACAAGTGCTGGCCCTCATTCAATGAGAGCAAGAGTGGCAGCAGTAACGCACTTTGCAAAAGCAAACGCGGTAGCGTAGTTGGGTACAAGCGATTTATTGCATCTAGGCCAATCATCCAAGTGATTGCGCCCAGCGCCCAGAAGCCAACGCCCAGCGCAGTTCGAGCGAAAGGGTTTTCTGCTTGAACAGCACTGCTGGCAAAGTGGCCGGCCAACACCCACATGCCCGCGAGACTTGCGGACATTGCCAAAAAAACCAACGCTTGAGTGATGCGTTTTCTGGGTTGCCAAACGGCAATGCACAGCAACGCGAAAAGGGCCAACATCAGCGCAAAGCTCAGTTGACTAGCGTGCGGCAGCAAGACATCCTCTAAATAAACCGGCTCACCAGAGAGCAGTCGGTTAGGTGCACTTCGCAAAAAGGGCAGGCCGAATGCAGCGCCCATGGCCAGTGCCACATAGAGCGCCAGCACCGGGTTGAGACGTTGGATGAACGACGGTGGCATCGCGTGAATTACTTCAGAAACCCTTTGCTTTGGAGGTAACCAGTCGCCACTTTGCGTGGATCCTGGCCTTCCAGTTGAATGCGCGCATTCAGGGTTTGCAGTGTGGGCCTGTCCAGCGATTTGAAGATGGGTGCCAAAATTGTGGCGATGGCGGGGTGGCGCTTGAGCACTTCTTCGCGCACCAAGGGCGCCGGGGCATAGACCGGTTGCACCCCCTTAGGATCTTCCATGACCAACAGGCCCAGCGCGGCCAAGGGGCCGTCGGTACCGTAAGCCATTGCAGCGTTCACACCCGATGTTTTTTCTGCAGCAGCCTTGATGGTGGCGGATGTGTCACCCCCCGCCAAAACAAGGGCCTGGTCAGCGCGCAGTTTGAATCCGTAAGCAGCTTGGAAAGCAGGCATTGCATCGGTCCGCTCCATGAACTCGGCCGATGCGGCCAGCTTGAAAGTGCCGCCCTTGGAAATGTAGCGTCCGACATCGTCCATGGTGCGCAGTTGGTTGGCACTGGCGATGTCTTTGCGCACGGCAATGGCCCAGGTGTTATTGGCATTGGCGGGTTCTAACCAGATAATTTTATTCTTCTCAAAATCCATCTTTTTGGCCAACTCGTAGCCTGCTCGAAAGTCCTTCCAGGCTGGACTGTTTTCGGCGCCCAGCATAAAAGCGCCATTGCCAGTGTATTCAGGGTAGAGATCAATCTCGCCGGCAATCAGTGCTGTGCGAACGATCTTGGTGTTGCCAAGCGATACCTTGTTTTCTGTCTTGATACCGTTGGCCTCAAGTGCAAGCACTATGATGTTGCCCAGTAGCTTGCCTTCGGTATCAATTTTGGACCCAACACGAACAGGTCCTTGGGCTTGAGCTGCTAAGCTGGCAAGCAGGCCGATTCCCGTCAGCAACAAAGTTCGGCGTATCAGGGGCAGCGAAAAAAACATGGCAGAGGCTTTCAAGATAAGGATCAGCGATCGGGCAAAGGTCGGTTCTTGCCATCAACAAAATTGGCCAGAATGGTGGGTAACACGGGCATGAACTGACGCTCATGGCCCAAATGGTTAGCGATTTGGTAAACCTGTGTGGCCGCATCTGCCAAATTGGTGATGCCACCATTGGGTTCAGCAATTCGGCGGTAGTACTGTAAGTCCTTTACCGCGATGCTCATCATGGCTTTGAAATCAGAATCGTCGCCTTCCAATGTCCAGCGCATGAAGCGCTGGAACATGACACTGTTACCGCCTGCACTGTCGACGACTTCTTTCAAAATACGCATGTCTAAACCCAGCCTGAGCGCTGTTGAAAGTGCTTCTCCCACCACTGCACTGGTGGCAAGGGCCAAAAAATTATTCAGAAGTTTGATGGTATGGCCTGTGCCTAGTTCACCCGTTTCTACGATGGTGTCGGCATAGGTTCTGATCACCGGCATGACGCTTTGAACCGTGTCAGGATGGCCTCCCACAAAGGTGCTCAAAGTGCCTAACTCAGCTTCTTTCGGAGTCCTGCCAAAGGGGGCATCGACCATGTCTGCGCCCTTGGCGCGAAGTGCGGCACCGATACGCCTTGTAGAGTCAGGCTCCGAAGTGGTGGAGTCGACCAATACAAAGCCGGGTTGGGCCACGGAAAGAATACCCGACTTGCCGAAAACCGCTTCTTCAACATGCCCTGAGGACGGCAAGCACATGAAAACAATGTCGGAGCGCGAAGCCAGATCTGCGGGCGTTCGGGCTTCTTGAGCGCCGCGCAGCAGCAAATCATCGATGGGCTCCCTGTTTTTGTGGCCCAGAACCGTTAAGGGGAATCCTTTTTGAAGAATATTTTTGGCCGCGCCATGACCCATGAAGCCAACGCCCATATAACCAATTTTTTTCAAGTGTGTCTTGGAATCAGTCATATATACGAGTCGCAATCGCATTTTTGCGGATGAAGTTCCAGTCGTAGGTCACGCCCAGACCAGGCCCTGACGGCACTTGAACGCAGCCATCAGTGCCACAGCAATCGAGCTGGTCGGTGTAACCGCAGGTGTAAACCGGTGCAACCATATTGGGGCAATCGGGACCTACCAGCGCCAGTTCGTAGAAATTGCTGTTACGCATGGCCGACATCAGATGACGGTGGGCTGGGCCGCAAGCATGGACTTCAACATCCAGCCCTAGAGCCTCACCCAAGTGCGCAATCCGCAAGCTGCCGGTGATGCCGTGGTCGTATTCAGGGTCGACACGCAAAAAGTCGGTTCCACCCGCGATAACAAAGTCGGCTTTGGGCTCAATGCCACGCACATATTCTGTGATGAGCAAAGGCGTCTTGATCATGCTTCTGAGCTTTTGGTGCATGAATGCAGATTTGCCGTTGTCTCGCATTGGGTCTTCGTACCAGAAATAGTTGGCCTCATCGCAGGCTCTGCCCACGTAAAGAGCGTCTGAAAATTTTCGCAACTGGTTTGCAGGATCAAGCATCAAGGTCATACGGTCACCCACCATGGCTGCCACATGCAGGACGTTTTCAGCCTCTTTGCGTGCATCTCCCTCGTTCCATCCGTGAATTTTGTAAGCACGATAGCCTAGTTCATAGCATTGCTCGGCAAACTCTGCATAGGCCTCCTTGCAATTGAGCCCCGTTTTGTTATCTCCTAAATAGGTTGACGCATAAACCGGCAATCTATTGCGGTAACCCCCAAGCAGTTCAGAGATAGACGCGTTGTATTTCTTGCCCGCCAAGTCCCAAAGCGCAATGTCCAGCGGCCCATGGCCCATGCCAGACCATTGACGGATCTCACGTTTGAGATCGTCGTAAATTTCTTCTCGCGCCAGAGCGTTGCGGCCAATCATGAATGGCGCCAACATGTCCATCTCGCCGCGGGTAGCAGGGCTGGCAACCCAGTTGGTGACGTATTCACCACGATGACCATCTTCTGTTGTGATGGCGATGGCATTTTTGGTGGCGCGGATGGACGCCCCTTTTTTATAAGTAATCAGTTGACCTACCCCGATGCGCTCTTTGTTGGGAGAGTCAAATTGGAAATCAACTATCTCGATGGATTTGATGCGGCTCATGGGCGTGAC
>JBIKOZ010000092.1:0-6342 GCA_044357745.1 Limnohabitans sp.
CATCGCCATTCACGCTGTCACGGCCCTTGAAAGCGCCCTGCTCGACTTGCTGGGCCAACACTTGGGGGTTCCTGTTGCAGCCTTGCTGGGTGAAGGCCAACAGCGTAGCAGCGTTCAGGTTTTAGGCTATTTGTTTTATTTGGCCGATCGCAACAAAACTGACCTTCCCTACATCAGCGAGCCCCATGCCGACAACGAATGGCAACGCTTGCGACATGAAGAAGCACTGACCCCCAAAGCCATTGTGAAATTGGCCAAGGCCGCCCAAGATCGCTATGGCTTTCAAGATTTCAAATTGAAAGGCGGTGTGTTGCGAGGTGAAGAAGAAGTGGAAGCCATTGTGGCCTTGCATGAAACATTCCCAGAAGCCCGCATTACCTTAGACCCCAACGGCGGATGGCTCTTGAAAGATGCCGTTCGCTTGCTGCGTGATCACCGCAACACCATGGCCTACGCAGAAGATCCCTGCGGCGCAGAAGGTGTGTATTCAGGCCGCGAAGTGATGGCCGAATTCAAACGATCCACAGGCTTGCCCACTGCCACCAACATGGTGGCCACCGACTGGCGCGAAATGGCGCACAGCATCCAACTGCAGTCGGTTGACATTCCATTGGCCGACCCCCATTTCTGGACCCTCCAAGGTTCAGTCAGAGTGGCGCAGTTGTGCCAAATGTACGACCTCACATGGGGCTCACATTCCAACAACCACTTCGATGTGTCCTTGGCCATGTTCACCCACTGTGCAGCAGCCGCCCCCGGTAAAGTCACAGCCATTGACACCCACTGGATTTGGCAAGATGGCCAATACCTCACGCAAGAACCGCTTCAAATCAGAGGCGGCATGATTGAGGTGCCGACTCAACCCGGACTAGGCGTCAAGCTCAACATGGCAGCGGTCGAAGCCGCCCATCAACTTTATTTGCAACACGGTTTGGGCGCTCGCAACGATGCCATGGCCATGCAATACCTCATACCTGGCTGGACCTTCAATCCCAAAATGCCCGCCTTGGTCCGTTAATTTTCAAACCCTACATCGAAACGACGTCATGCAAAACATTCACAACAAATTCAAGCACGCTATTCGCAGTGGTCAAAAACAAATTGGCCTGTGGTCCCATTTGTGCAGTTCCATCAGCATCGAAATTTTGGCCGATTGCGGCTATGACTGGCTGCTGCTTGACATGGAACACTCGCCCAACGATATCAGCGAAGTGTTGGCTCAGCTGCAAGCTATGAAAGGCGGTACCGCAACGCCTATCGTGCGCCCGCCATGGAATGACATGGTCACCTTCAAACGACTCCTCGACATTGGTGTGCAAAACCTGTTGGTGCCCTATGTTCAAACTGCAGAAGAAGCTCGCGACGCAGTGTCTTACATGCGTTATCCACCGCATGGTGTGCGGGGTTATGCGGGCTCGCCTCGTGCCAGCAATTACGGTCGTGTCAAAGACTACGCACACCTCAATGCCAACGAATTGTGTTTGCTGCTTCAAGTTGAAACAATTCAAGGCTTGGAAAATTTAGAAGCCATTGCCAACGTTGAGGGTGTCGACGGCGTCTTCATTGGCCCCGGCGATTTGTCGGCAGCGATGGGCCATTTGGGCAACCCCAAGCACCCCGAAGTTTTAAAGGTGATTGACGATGCCATCGCCCGTATCAAAGCCTGCGGCAAAGCCCCCGGCATTCTGACAGGCGACGAAGCACTGGCCCAACATTACGTGGCGCAAGGCTGTTTGTTTGTGGCCGTCGGAGCCGATCAAAACGTATTGCGTGACAGCGCCACTGCACTTGCGAAACGCTTTAAAAACTGAACGCACTCACTGAATATTTGACGAAAGAAATTCATGCTCAATCCGCCCGCCAGCCCCCTCAAATTTTCTCGGCTGCTCCTCACAGGCGCAGGCGGTAACTTAGGCAAAGAACTCAGGCCACGTCTTAAGTCCTATTGCAATGTGCTGCGCGTGAGTCACCGAAGCGATTTGGGCGCCAGTGCGCCTGGTGAAGAAATCATGCTGGCCTCTTTGGAAAACAAAGAACAAATGATGGCACTGATGAAAGACGTGGATGCCGTGGTGCACATGGGCGGCGTGTCTACCGAGCAGCCTTGGGATCCCATCTTGGCCAGCAACATTGTGGGCATGGTCAACCTGTACGAAGCCGCACGCTTGCAAGGCACAAAGCGCATCGTGTTTGCAAGCTCTAACCATGTCACTGGCTTTTATCGACAAGACGAAGTGGTTAACACCAAAATGTCGCCCAAGCCCGATGGCTTCTATGGCCTGTCCAAAGCCTTTGGCGAAGACCTTGCAGAGCTCTATTGGGCGCGCTGGGGCATTGAAACTGTCAGCCTGCGCATTGGCTCTTCGTATGTTGAACCCAAAGACCGACGCATGCTGGCCACATGGCTCAGCTTCGATGATTTAGAGCGTTTGGTGGTGGCAGCACTCACTGCACCCATTGTGGGTCACACCATCATCTATGGCATGTCCGACAATCAAACCACGTGGTGGGATAACACGCATGCCAAACACATTGGCTACCGCCCGCTCGACAGTTCTGATGTTTTCCGAAATGCCGTTGAAGCTAGGCAACCTGCCATCGATGGCGCCGACAAAGCGGCCGTCTATCAAGGTGGTGCCTTCGTCAAAGCTTCTCCACACGGCTGATTACTTCTCATGCAGCCGCTTCGATTCGTGGCTGTTGGCGAATGCATGCTGGAAGTGCAAGCCAATGGCTTTGGCGCGTGTGTGCTTTCGTATGGTGGCGACACTTTTAACACGGCGGTTTACCTAAGGCGTTGTGCCGCACTTTCTGACATTGAAGTGAGTTACGCCACCGGCCTGGGCACAGATCAATTGAGTCAAACACTCCGCAAAGAATGGGAGAACCTCGGGCTCAACTTAGACGCCATGGAATACATCGACGGCAGACTGCCGGGCATGTACCTGATAGAAACCGATTCAAAAGGCGAGCGCACCTTTCATTTTTGGCGGGAAAACAGTGCAGCCCGCGCTTACTTTCAAGCGTCTGTCACTGCGCTTGAAAAAAACTTAGGTCAATTTGATTGCCTTTATTTCAGCGGCATATCCCTGGCCATCTTGCACGATACAGCGCGCGCCAGATTGTTCGCTCTTTTGAAGCGCGCGCAACACAATGGCTGCCGTGTTGTGTTCGATAACAACTTCAGGCCAAAACTTTGGCCCGACCGTCAGCTGGCACAAAGCGTTTACCTAGAAGCTTTGGCGGCATCTCACACTGCCATGATCACTTTGGACGACCATCAAGCCGTGTTTGAACTTGCCTCCTTAGAAGAAGCACTCCTGCACGCACAAAGCCTGTCCATTCCAGAAGTGGTCATCAAACGCGGTGCCGATGACACATTGGTGAGGCAAGAACACGCCACAGAGTGGCACCATGTGCCAACACTTTCGGTCAAGCAGGTGATCGACACCACGGCAGCGGGCGACTCCTTTGCTGCAGGCTATTTGAGCCGGCGTCTCTTAGGCGCGAGCGCACAGATGGCGGCAAGTTTTGGCAACGCCCTAGCAGCCAAGGTGATTCAGCACCGCGGTGCGCTCATCCCCGTGGAAGCCATGAAAGACCTCATTTCCAGCCAGACTTATTGATAAATATCAATAAAATCAATAAGTTATAAATTTAGCACTCTGTCTAAGAGAGTGCTAAAATTGGCCTCATTATGGAAAGGCGTTCTGGTATGACACACCTCACTGGATCCCTCGACACTGCACTCACCCTGAAGAATCCATGGGCCGTAGTGCCTTCGTTGGGGCACCTCGATGCGTACATCTCTGCGGTTAACCGCATGCCCATGCTCACCCCCGAGCAAGAGCAAGAGTTTGCGCGCAAATTGAAAAACGAAAACGACCTCGAAGCCGCTGGAAAGTTAGTGCTCTCTCATTTGCGCGTGGTGGTCTCCGTCGCTCGCCAATACTTGGGCTATGGACTTCCGCATGCCGACCTCATTCAAGAAGGCAACATTGGTCTGATGAAAGCCGTGAAACGCTTCGACCCCGATCAAGGCGTGCGCTTAGTGAGCTACGCCATGCACTGGATCAAGGCCGAAATTCACGAGTACATCTTGAAGAACTGGCGCATGGTCAAAGTGGCCACCACCAAGGCCCAGCGCAAATTGTTTTTCAACTTGCGCTCCATGAAGCAAGGTCTCAAAGCCGAAGCCGACGAAGCCACAGGCACTCACCGCGACACCCTCACCTCTGCGCAAATTGACAGCATGGCCAAAACGCTCAATGTCAAACGCGAGGAGGTGATGGAAATGGAAACGCGCATGTCAGGCGGCGATATGCTGCTTGACCCCGCACCCTCGGACGACGGCGAGGTGGCCTATGGCCCCATTGCCTACTTGACCGATGCGCATCACGAACCCACCGCCATGATTGAAGCGCATCAGCGCGACATGATGGCCAGCGACGGCATAGTCACAGCCTTGGCTTCACTTGACGAGCGCAGCCGCAGAATTGTGGAAGAGCGCTGGCTCAAAGTGAACGACGATGGCTCTGGCGGCATGACCCTTCACGACTTGGCCGATGAGTTTGGCGTCAGCGCCGAACGCATTCGTCAAATTGAAGTGGCGGCCATGAAGAAAATGAAAGCAGCGCTGACGGAATACGCCGAGGCTTAAAGTTTTTTATTTCAACAACAACTTAAAGTCATCCGCCAGGGCCTGCGCTCCCATGCCATAGCGATTGAACAATCGCACTCTGCCCTGCGTATCAAAGGTGTAACTGCCTGCAGAGTGATCCATGGTGTAACTGGTTGGCGTTTTGCCTTCTACTCGCTTGAAATAAATTTTGAACTCTTTGGCAATGGCTGGCAGCTGCTCTGGGGTGGGTCTCAAGGCTACGAAGCTGGCGTCAAAATTCTCAACATAAGCCTTTAACAATTCGGTGGTGTCGCGTTCAGGGTCAACGGTGACGAACACGGCTTGAAGCTTGTTGCCATCGGACCCCAGCAAGCGCTTCACTTCTGCCAACTCTTGCATGGTCGTAGGGCACACATCGGGGCATTGGGTATAGCCAAAGAACACCACCACCAGCTTTCCTGAAAAGTCTTTCAGCTTTCGCACCTGACCATTTTGATCAGCCAAATTCAACTCTTTGGCGTAATCGGCACCCGTGATGTCAACGCCTTTGAATGCGAGCTTGGGGTCAGTGCAGCCACTCAGACCTGACACAGAGGCGATCAATACCAATGCGCCAAACCATCTCAACCAAAATGATGAAAAACGAGAGCTATTGGGCATAGGAAGATGTGTCGGATTTAAAACAAATAGTGATCGACCAACAAGGCCGCAAACAACACACTCAGATGAATGAGCGAGAACTTGAATGTTTTGCGGGCCAGTTCATCGGAGTAATTGCGCCACAAAGCCCAAGCATAGCCAATGAACATGGCACTCAAAATAACGGCCGCCGTGAGGTACAACCAAGAACTCATGCCATAAGCAAAGGGCATCAAGCACGAGGCCATGAGCACAATGGTGTACAGCAGCACTTGCAGACGAGTGAACTCATTGCCGTGCGTCACGGGCAACATGGGCAAGCCAGATTTCCGATAGTCTTCAACGCGGTACAAAGCCAGCGCCCAAAAATGCGGTGGTGTCCACAAGAAAATAATCAGAAAAAGAATGAGTGCTTCAGGGCCTACGTCGCCTGTCATGGCGGCCCAACCTAATACAGGTGGCATGGCGCCTGATGCCCCACCAATCACAATGTTTTGCGGTGTCAGTGGCTTCAAAATAACGGTGTAAATGATGGCGTAGCCCACAAAGGTGGCAAAGGTGAGCCACATGGTGAGGGGGTTAACCGCATAGTACAAAATAACAGAACCAATGGTGCACAGCACGGCTGAGAACACCAAGGCCTGCATGTCGCTTAATTGCCCTTTGGCTGTCGGCCGCCAAGAAGTGCGCTTCATTTGTGCATCGATGCTTTTTTCAATCAAGCAATTAAATGCAGCAGCAGCACCCGCAACCAACCAAATGCCCACGCAGGCAATGAATCCCAACCAAACTTCAGCCCATGTGGGCACACCCGGCACAGCCAAAACCATGCCAATGAGGGCGCAAAACACAATGAGCTGCACCACGCGGGGCTTCATCAAAGCGTAGTACTGCCGCCAAGGTGAGCCAGCTTGTAATTCGGCAGCGGTGCTCATGCAGCAGGCCTTGTAAAAAAAGTATTTTTGATCATCTTTGAATTTTGCTTCGGCTCAACATGTAGGTGAGGGTCATCATGAGAGCACCCGCGCCGCCGGTGTGCGCAACAGCTGCTAGCAAAGGCCAATCTAACACGACGTTGGACA
>JBIKOZ010000094.1:0-6323 GCA_044357745.1 Limnohabitans sp.
TGGTCGAATGGCGTCACGAACGCGAGATGAAAACCATCCTTGATTTACCGCCAGAGAATATCAAAGCATCACCTGTTGGCGTGTCATTGAAAGCAGCATGAAAGCATCATCATGAGCATCGAAATAAGAAACATTCACAAACAGTTTGGCGACTTTCACGCTTTGCGTGATGTCAGCCTTGACATTGACTCGGGCGAGTTGGTGGCTTTGCTCGGCCCCTCAGGCTGTGGCAAAACCACCTTGCTGCGCATCATTGCGGGTTTAGAAACAGCCGACACTGGCACCATTGCCTTCAGCGGTGAAGACACTACACACGTGCATGTGCGCGAGCGCCAAGTGGGTTTTGTATTTCAACACTACGCCTTGTTTCGCCACATGACGGTGTTTGAAAACGTGGCCTTCGGCCTGCGCATGAAGCCGCGCAATCAGCGCCCAACAGATTCAGTCATCCAACAAAAGGTTCACGACCTGTTGAATTTGGTACAACTCGATTGGTTGGCCGATCGCTACCCATCGCAACTCTCAGGCGGGCAGCGTCAGCGCATTGCCTTGGCGCGTGCCTTGGCGGTAGAACCTAAAGTCTTGTTACTCGATGAACCCTTTGGTGCACTCGATGCCAAAGTGCGCAAAGAATTGCGCCGATGGTTACGCCGCTTGCACGACGATTTGCATGTCACCAGTATTTTTGTCACACACGACCAAGAGGAGGCCTTGGAAGTGGCCGACCGCGTGGTGCTCATGAACAGCGGCCGTGTGGAGCAAATTGGCTCTCCCCAACAAGTGTGGGACCATCCTGCGAGTCCCTTTGTGTATGGTTTCTTAGGCGATGTGAACCTCTTTCACGGGCGCGCCCACGAAGGCGAGATGCTGATTGGTGGCGACAACGCCGTCAGCCTTGACAGTCCCGAACACCAACATGTCCAAGATCGCAAAGCCTTTGCCTACGTGCGACCGCACGACATTGAAGTCAAGCGTTACCAAACTGGCGATACAGGCATCAAAGCCAAGCTGACCCGCGCCATTGTGGTGGGCCCTATTGCCCGTTTGGAATTTGAGCCTGTGGACCACCACGACTTTGCCAAAGACACTGTGATTGAAGCTCAGCTGTCATCGCATTTGTTTGCAGAACAGCAATACAAAGAAGGCGAGACTTTGGTTTTGACTCCGCGCAAGGCCAGAATATTTGTCGAAAGCTAAATCCTCTAGAATTGAGCGCAATTCGATGGAGAAATAGTCTATGAAATTCGCATTGGCCCTCATGGCCTTTTTGAGCCTTCAAGGCTGCGCCGTTGTGGCTGTGGCAGATGCGGTGGGTTCAGCCGTGATTTACACCGGCAAGACACTGATCAATGTGGTGGACGCTGTCACGCCTGACATCATTAACAAGAAGCAAAAAGACTAGGTCTTCAATCAGATACCTAACCAGCCATTGGTGCGTGCAAAGTGCAAAGCTTGCGTGCGGCTGTTGACGCCTAGCCTTCTGAACAAACGCCAGAAGTGAACCTTGACCGTGTGCTCGCTGATGGTGAGTTTGTCAGCAATGTCTTTGTTGCTCAAACCCTGGTCCAGCATCAAGATCAACTGCTTTTGGCGTTTCGACAGCTTGGTCGGCGCTGCTGCTGAACCTGCTGGCGCGTCTTCTTTGGGAGACGGCAAGAATGTGCGAAGACCCTCAATGATGACGTTGGGGGCACTGGCTTTTTCTAAAAATAAATTGGCGCCAGCTTCCAAGCATGCAGCTTCGCATTCACTGGCTTCAGAGCCAGTGACCACGACCAGCGGCACATCTGGAAACTTAGCCTTGACAGCGTGCACACCCGACAAGCCCAGAGTGTCGGGTAGTTTCAAGTCCAAACAAAACAACTCGGGCGGACCTTGCCTCTCTACAGTTGATTCCAAGCTATTGAGTTTGGCAACCGAAACCACCTTTAATCCAGGGCGTACCCGTTGAACCAGCATGGTGAGGGCATCGCGCATCAGGGGGTGGTCGTCAATGACGTAAACGGTCATGGTGTGCTCAAGAATGAAACTTAAAGTATGAGAGTATCAGCAAAGTCAGGAACAAATCAAGCAACTTTTGTGAAATTTGTAAACTTCTTTAGTTTCAGTCCTTGGATGTGGCCTTTTCAGCCAACTCTGCTTTGAGTTCAGCCAAGGATTGAATCACCTCCGAAGCACTCACGCCCTCACCCAAAGCGACCTGCTGGCCCCAATCTGCCAGTGCCGTGGCGTCATTTCTTTGCAGTTGGCCAATGGCCATGCCGACATCTTTAGGCGACGCAAAGCCCAAGCTTTGGAGCAGTACGCGGCCTTGGGGGCCGACTAATTTGAAATAGAACTGGCCATCTTTTTCGCGATATTGTTTGAAAGAAGCCACCGCAGTTCGCGCCGTTTTGGAAGAGCTGGCTTGTCCGGTGCTGCCGTTGCTGGCCAGTGAACGCAGTCCTACCGCATGACGCAGTTCTTTGATGAAGGGCGTGGCCAACTCACGTGCCTTTGCCGCACCTTTCAACAGAATAGCGTCCACTTGGGCGGGGTGATTGATCAGTTCTTCGTACTGCGCACGCATCGGTGCAATTTCGCGATCGATGCGTTCAAACAAAACTTGCTTGGCATCACCCCAGCCCATGCCGTCTGCATAGGCTTTTGCCAAAGTGGCCGTTTCTTCGGCACTGGCAAAGGCTTGGTAAATTTGGAACAGTGCCGAGCCTTCCGTGTCTTTGGCTTCGCCAGGGGCTCGTGAATCGGTGACGATGCCTGAAATTAATTTTTTCAGTTGTGCACTCGAAGAAAAAAGTGGAATGGTGTTGTCGTAGCTTTTGCTCATCTTGCGACCATCCAGTCCGGGCAGCAGGGAAACTGATTCTTCTATCACTGCTTCTGGCAACACCAAATGGTCACCATACAAATGGTTGAAGCTCGACGCCATGTCGCGCGCCATTTCAATGTGCTGAATTTGGTCTCTGCCCACGGGCACCTTGTGTGCTTTGAACATCAAAATGTCAGCACCCATTAGAACGGGGTACATAAAGAGACCCGCAGACACATCGGCATCAGGATCGTTGCCAGCCGCATTGTTTTTATCGACGGAAGCCTTGTAGGCGTGCGCTCTGTTCAGCAAGCCCTTGCCGGTGACGCATGTTAAAAACCAGGTCAGTTCGGGAATCTCAGGAATGTCAGACTGTCTGTAAAACATGACCCGCTCAGGATCAAGGCCCGCGGCAATCCAACTGGCTGCAATTTCTAAAGTGGAGCGTTGAATGCGAGCAGGCTCGTCACACTTAATGAGTGCGTGATAGTCCGCCAAAAAGTAAAACCCTTGTGTGGCCGGATTGCGACTGGCTTGCACCGTGGGACGAATCGCGCCCACGTAGTTGCCCAAATGGGGTGTACCTGTGGTGGTGATGCCAGTTAAAACCCGAGTTCGTGTGTTGGTTTCGGTCGTCATGGTTTTTATCAATTTAAGAAATAGATTTCAACATAAGTTCGATCAGACCAAAAGTAGCGCCCATGACGGGGTCTAGCCACAAATGGTTGACGACGCCGGTAATGGCCAAAGCCACCACAATGAAAAAGCCATAAGGCTCGATGCGTGAAAACAGATAAGCCTGCTTCATAGGCAGCAAGCCCACCACAATGCGGCCGCCGTCTAGGGGTGGCAGGGGAAATAAATTAAAGGCAAACATCACCACATTGCTCAGTACGCCAGCCTTGCACATGGCCAAGAAAAATTTTTCAGTCACACCAAAGTCGGTGTACACCACATACAACAATGCCCAAACAAAGGCTTGCACTAAATTGGCAGCAGGTCCCGCCAATGCCACCCAAACCATATCGCGTTTAGGGTGATGCAAGTTACCAAAGTTGACCGGCACGGGTTTGGCGTACCCAAAAAGCAATGCGCCGCTTGTGCTGAAGTAAAGCAAGAGGGGCAATACGATGGTGCCAATCAGGTGAATGTGCGAGAGTGGGTTGAGAGTGACCCTGCCCATGAGGTAGGCCGTGCGATCGCCAAAAAACTTCGCGGCATAGCCATGCGCAGCCTCGTGCAGTGTGATGGCAAAGATCACAGGGATGGCATAAACCGAAACAGTTTGAATGAGATTAGAAGTGTCCACGGCGTGATTCTCTCAAATTCCAAGTAAAGCCATATCGCCCAAACCTTGGCGCACCACTTCAATGCTGTTGCCTGTGCAATCCACAATGGTCGTGGGCTGACGACTGCAGGCGCCCGCATCGATCACGCCCGCGATGAGTTTCTCATAACGATCGCGAATTTCTTCAGGATCGTTTAAGGGCTCAGATTCGCCGGGAGGGATCAGGGTGGTGGCCAGCAGAGGCGCACCATGCAAAGACAAAAGTTCTTGCATCACAGCATGTTCTGGCACGCGCAGCCCGATGGTCTTGCGCTGTGGATGACTGACGCGGCGGGGAACTTCTTTGGTGGCTTCCAAAATGAAAGTGAAGGCGCCCGGTGTGGCCTGCTTGAGCATTCGAAATTGAGTGTTATCGACCTTGGCATAGTTGGCCAATTCGCTCAGGTCGCGGCAGAGCAAAGTGAGGTGATGTTTTTCATCAACGCCGCGAACTTTTCTCAGGTGATCGGCTGCTGCTTTGTCGTCCATGTGGCACACCAGCGCATAGCTGGAGTCAGTCGGCACGGCCAAAACACCGCCCTGAACCAGCAAGGCCACTGCTTGCTTCAGCAAGCGTGGTTGTGGGTTTTCTGGGTGAACGGAAAAGTACTGCGCCATGCGGGTAGAACCTTCTAGGATTCAGCAGGCATCACTTGGATGCGGCTTTCCCGGACTGTCAATAATGCACCCAGCGCACCACACAAAGCCACAATGCCAATGCCGATCAGCGTCCAATGATCGGGCACATGATCAAACATGAGCCAGCCACCCAACATGGCAAAACCAATTTGAATGTAGAAGTAGGGCGTGAGCACGGTAGCGGGCGCTTTTGAAAAGGCAATGATGAGCAGGTAGTGCCCCACTGTGGCAAAGCTGCCCATGATGAGCAGTTGCAACCAGATGTGCCAGTCTGTTGGAAGTTCCCAAACGAATGGCAAAGCCAATGCGCCCATGATGGTGCCCACCCAACCTGTCAGAACATTCATGGTGACAGGGTCTTCCGTGCTGGTCATTTTTCGGGTGAGCAGCTGAAAACCCGAATTGGTCACGATGAGTACCAGGGGAAAAATCAGAACCCAATCAAAGTGCTGACTGCCTGGCCGCACAATGACCATGGTTCCCGCAAAAGCGATTAACACCAAAGCCCATCGGAGCTTTCGAACCTTTTCAGCCAAAGACATGGCCGCAACCAAGGTCACCACCAAGGGTGTGATGGAAACAATGGCTGTGAATTCGCCCACGGGTAAGTATTTCAAGCCGTAAAAAGCACACATGCTGCTAACAAATAAAAGCATGCCACGCGCTATTTGAAATCGAGGATGCGCTGTTTTAAACAAAGCCATGCCGCGTTTTGGCAAAAAGAAAACAGTGCTTAAGAGCGCCTGAATGAAGTACCTGAACCAAAGTGCCAACATCAAGGACATGCTGGCGCTGATGTTTTTGGCGACCGTGTCTAAAACGGCAAAACAAGCGACTGACAGAATGACATAACCAATACCCGCTAATGTGTTTGCAGAGGGGTGGTTCACTGGATTCGGTCTGACAATAATTCCCACACGGGTGTGAGTTGCCCCGGCAACCAGGGCAGGGTGCCCAAGTCGGTGTGGCTTTCGTCGGGGCTGTGAAAGTCGCTGCCGCGCGAGGCGGCTAAATTAAATTCGAGTGCCGTGTCGGCGTATTGCAGGGCGTCTGCACTAGAGTGGCTGCCGGTAATCACTTCAACCCCGCGGCCGCCGTGAGTCTTAAATTCGGTGAACAGGGCGTACTCTTCATTGGCCGTAAAGCCATAGCGGGCAGGGTGAGCAATGACGGCAATGCCACTGGCACCGGTAATCCAATGAACCGCATTTTCCAGCGAAGCCCAGCGGTGCGGCACAAAGCCAGGTTTGTTTTCGGTGAGGTATTTGCGAAACACTTCAGACGTATCTTTGCAGACACCAGACTCAACCAAGAACCGCGCAAAGTGAGTGCGCGAAATGAGTTCGTGGTTGCCTGCATATTTCAAAGCGCCTTCGAAGGCCCCGTGAATGCCGACCTTGGCCAAGCCTTCAGACATCTCTTTGGCGCGCTCAGCTCGTCCGCCACGCGTGTTGCGCAGGCCTTGCACCAAGTCCATGTTGGTGTGATCAAAGCCCAAGCCCACAATGTGGACTGTCTTGCCTGCAAAGGTAATGGAAATTTCAACAC
>JBIKOZ010000095.1:0-6321 GCA_044357745.1 Limnohabitans sp.
GACCAAGCACGTGCCATCTTAGAAGACGTGCCACCACAGGTCATTAAAGTTGGCTTTGCAGGCAGCGCTGAAAACTTAAGCATCATCGCCGAACTGACCGCAGACTATGACGGCGTGCCTGTCGTGGCCTACATGCCTAACTTGTCATGGTGGGAAGATGATCAAATCGACCAATACCTTGATGCCTTTCGCGAATTACTGCTGCCCCAAACCAGTATCTTGGTGGGTCACCACAGCACCTTGCGCCGTTGGCTCTTGCCCGATTGGTCAAGTGAAAAAAACCCGGGCCCCCGCGACATTGCCAAAGCTGCGGCTGAATTGGGCGTGCCTTACACGCTGGTCACAGGCCTCTCCTCAACGGACCAACAAATTGACAACGTCTTGGCCACCCCTGAAACCGTGGTGGGCCATGAAAAGTTCGAACGCATTGAAGCGGTGTTCAGCGGTGCTGGCGAAACCTTGTCTGCGGCGCTGGCCGCCTTGATTGCCACGGGCCTTGATTTGTCGGCCGCCGCCAGCGAAGCTTTGCATTACCTAGACCGTTGCCTAGACGAGGGTTTTCGCCCCGGCATGGGCCATGTCATTCCCGATAGACTATTCTGGGCCTTACCAGACCCCGATGACGAAGATGGCGACGCTAGCGAGGCCGAAGGCCCTGACATGAACGCCGATTTTTTTGAAATGCCCATCAATGAAACAAAACACTGACCTCAACGAAACCCTGTTCGAACGTGCACGCCAAGTCATTCCTGGCGGCGTCAATTCTCCCGTGCGCGCATTTCGCGCAGTGGGTGGCACACCCCGCTTTGTGAAGCGCTCACAAGGCGCTTACTTCTGGGATGCCAACGGTAAAAAATACATCGACTACATCGGCTCGTGGGGTCCCATGATTTTGGGTCACGGCCACCCTGCAGTTTTAGAAGCCGTGCAAAAAGCGGCACTCGATGGTTTCTCTTTTGGCGCCCCCACCGAGCGCGAAGTTGAGTTGGTCGAAGCCTTGCTCAAGCTTGTGCCGTCCATGGACATGGTGCGCTTGGTCAGCTCCGGCACTGAGGCCGGCATGAGTGCATTGCGCTTGGCGCGCGGCGCTACGGGCCGCAGCAAGATCATCAAGTTTGAAGGCTGTTACCACGGCCACGCCGATGCCTTGCTGGTCAAAGCCGGCTCCGGCTTGGCCACCTTTGGCAACCCCACCAGCGCTGGCGTGCCACCCGAAGTGGTGCAACACACTTTGGTACTCGAGTACAACAACATCGAGCAACTTGAAGAAGCTTTCAAAATTCATGGCCCTGAGTTGGCCTGCCTCATGATCGAGCCCATTGCCGGCAACATGAACTTCGTGCGCGCCAGTGTGCCCTTCATGAAACGCTGCCGCGAACTGTGCAGCCAATATGGCGCGTTGTTGGTGTTTGACGAAGTGATGACCGGTTGCCGCGTGGCGTTGGGCAGTGCGCAAAGCGTTTATGCCAAAAGCATTGCAGGCTTTGAGCCCGACATGACAGTGATGGGCAAAGTGATTGGCGGCGGCATGCCCTTGGCTGCCTTTGGTGGCAAGCGCGCTGTCATGGAGCAATTGGCACCTTTGGGCCCTGTGTACCAAGCCGGCACCTTGAGTGGCAATCCTGTGGCCACCGCATGTGGTTTGGCCACTTTGGCAGAAATCAGCAAGCCTGGTTTCTTTGATGCACTCAGCGCAAAAACACGTTCATTGGTAGACGGTCTGACGGCCGCCGCTGTAGCAGAAGGCGTGCCCTTTGCAGGCGACTGCGAAGGCGGCATGTTCGGATTTTTCTTGTTGCCTACATTGCCCAGCAACTACGCGCAAGTGATGAAAACAGATGGCACCCAGTTCAACACCTTGTTCCATGGTTTGCTAGACCGCGGCGTTTACATCGCGCCGGCACTCTATGAAGCAGGCTTTGTGAGTGGCGCGCACTCCGCGCAAGACATTGCAGACACGGTGAGTGCAGCGCGTGAGATTTTCAAGACGCTTTAATCAGTGACGGAAGTGGCGGACGCCTGAGAACACCATGGCCACGCCACGTTCGTCGGCGGCAGCGATCACCTCGCCATCGCGCATCGAGCCGCCTGGTTGAATGACACAGTTGGCGCCAGCATCCACCACCACATCCAATCCGTCGCGAAACGGGAAGAAAGCATCGCTGGCCACCACCGTATTTTGCAAACTCAAACCAGCATGACCGGCCTTGATGCTGGCAATGCGCGCCGAGTCTAAACGGCTCATTTGCCCAGCACCCACACCCATGGTCATGCCGTTGGCGCAGAACACAATGGCATTGCTCTTCACGTACTTGGCCACTTTCCATGCAAACAACAAATCTTGCAGTTGTGCAGGTGTGGGCTGAACTTGGGTGACCACCTTCAGGTCCGTCAATTGCAGTTCGTGATTGTCTGCGGTTTGAATGAGCAAGCCCGAGCCGACTCGCTTGATGTCTTGGGCGTTGCGGCCTTGGTCATGGGGTGTACCACCGGCTTTGAACTCTGGCAGTGCAATTTGCAGCACGCGCACATTGGCTTTGGCTTTGAAAATTTCCAAGGCTTCAGGTGTGTAAGCAGGCGCCATGAGCACTTCGACAAACTGCTTGCTGATTTGCTGCGCTACGGCAGCGTCCACTGTGCGGTTCATGGCGATAATGCCGCCAAAAGCCGATGTAGGGTCGGTTTGAAAAGCTTTGCTGTACGAATCCAGTGCGTTGTCAGCCACAGCCACACCGCAAGGATTGGCGTGCTTCACGATCACACAAGCGGCTTGCGTAAAGCTCTTGACGCATTCCCACGCCGCATCGGCATCGGCAATGTTGTTGTACGACAGCTCTTTGCCTTGTAACTGAACCGCTGTGACCAAAGAGCCGGGTGCGGGAAAGAGATCGCGATAGAACGCCGCAGTTTGGTGCGGGTTCTCACCATACCGCAGGTCTTGTAATTTCACAAAGCGGCCATTGGACTGCGCGGGATATTCTGTGCGTGTGTGGTCTTGCAGGTTGTAGGAAGACAAATAATCACTGATGGCAGCGTCGTAATTGCTGATGCGATTGAAGGCGGCTACTGACAACGCAAAGCGCGTTTTTTCAGACACTTTGCCATGGGCCTTGAGTTCTTCAATCACTAAGTCGTATTGGGATGCATCGGTGAGAACGGCCACATCTTTCCAATTTTTGGCCGCACTGCGCACCATGGCAGGGCCGCCAATGTCGATGTTTTCAATGGCATCTTCCAAGGTACAACCTGGTTTTGCCACCGTGGCTTCAAAAGGGTACAAATTGACGATGAGCAAATCGATGGTTTGAATGCCGTGTTCTTTCAACGCGGCCATGTGCTCTGGCACATCGCGACGGGCCAACAAACCACCGTGTACTTTGGGGTGCAAGGTTTTGACGCGACCATCGAGCATTTCTGGAAACTCTGTCACTTGGGCAACTTCGGTCACGGGCAAGCCTTTTTCAGCCAACAGTTTGGCGGTACCCCCCGTAGAAACCAACTCTACTTTCAGCGCATGCAATGCTTGAGCGAGCTCCACAATGCCAGTTTTGTCAGAGACAGAAATCAATGCTTTCATTTTTTCATTTCAAAAGTTTGTGTTCAATTAATTTTTTACGCAATGTGTTGCGATTCAAGCCCAGCCAATCCGCAGCGCGCGATTGGTTTTGATCTGCGCGTTGCATCACCACTTCAAGCAATGGTTTTTCAACGGTGTTCAACAGCATGTCGTACATGCCATTGGGTTCTTCACCGTCCATGTCGTGAAAATAAGCGTTCAAGCTTTCGCGGATACATTCGTCAATTTTCTTCTTGGTCATTCCATGGTCTCCAAAGTCATTGCAGGTCGAATGCCTGCAACAGCCTTAGGCATACGCTCCATTTGCGCTACCATTTCTTCAAAAAAATCTGCCACGGCGCGTGATTGCAACTCGGCCGTTTCCAATGTGTTCATGTGATCCCTGAAGTCATCACCGCCCGGTAAATTTTGCACATACCAACCAATGTGTTTTCGTGCGGAGCGAACGCCTGTGAGTTCGCCATACAAACCATAGTGATCTTCCAAATGCGCTAACAGCGCACGCTTGACTTCGGCCACCAAGGGCGGCGCCAAGTGCTCGCCCGTGGCCAAAAAATGCACTATCTCGCGAAAGATCCAAGGGCGGCCTTGTGCGGCGCGTCCTACCATGACAGCATCGGCGCCGGTGTGCTTGAGAACCTGCAATGCTTTTTCGGGTGAATCAATGTCACCATTGGCCACCACTGGAATATGAAGGGCGGCCTTGACAGCAGCCACGGTGTCGTATTCGGCAAATCCTTTGTAGCCTTGCTCACGCGTGCGTCCATGGACCGTCACCATCTGAATGCCCACATTTTCAAAGGCCTTGGCCAATACCAATGCATTTTTTTCTGTATCACACCAGCCCGTGCGCATTTTCAAGGTCACAGGCACACCCCGAGGTGCACACGCTGCCACCACGGCTTCGGCAATCTCAATGGCCAACGCCTCGTTTTGCATCAGCGCAGAACCGGCCCACTTGTTGCAAACTTTTTTAGCGGGGCATCCCATGTTGATGTCAATGATCTGTGCGCCATGGTCAATGTTGTAGGCCGCTGCTTCGGCCATCATGGGCGCATCGGTGCCCGCAATCTGGACAGCAATCGGGCCAGGTTCACCCTCGTGATTGGCGCGTCGCGATGTTTTCAAGCTTTTCCACAAGTCTTTGCGCGACGTCACCATTTCGCTCACAGCGTAGCCCGCACCAAACTGTCTGCAGAGTTGGCGAAATGGCCGATCTGTGACACCCGCCATGGGCGCCGCAAAAACAGCATTGGGTAAAACGTAAGGTCCGATGTGCATGGACAAGGCAAGAGTCTAGAAAAGTCGATCTGCTTAAAAAGGAGGCACGATTGTAATTGCTTAATTTTTGAGCAAAGGGATTATTTTGAAAGAAAATCAAAAATAGAAACCTTTGGCTACACTCTGAAGCAATGGAAGCATGGCTCACATCACACTTGACGCAACTCTTGGCTTGGTTGGCGTTACCCGAACACGGTTTATCGACGGTGTTTGTGATTTCGTTCATCTCGGCCACGTTGCTGCCGTTGGGCTCAGAGCCCGCCGTCTTTGGTTTGACCAAGCTCAACCCTGATTTGTTTTGGGCAGCCATTGGGGTGGCCACGGCAGGCAACACTTTGGGTGGCATGGTGAGTTGGTGGATGGGGTATGGCACCCATCAGGCGGTTGATTTAGTTCGAAAACGTCACTCAGCACAAGAAAGTAACCCCAGCAGCATGAGTGACAAAATGCACTCGCGCGCGCTTCAATGGTTGCAGCAAATGGGCCCCAAGGCCTGCTTGTTGTCTTGGTTGCCTGGCGTCGGCGATCCACTCTGCGCAGTGGCAGGATGGCTCAAAATGCCATTCATGGCATGCACCTTCTACATGGCCATTGGTAAATTTTTGCGCTACGTTATCATGACCTCGTTACTACTTTGGGTTTTTTAAAACCAGCCTAGCCTGCCAAGAAATCTATCTCAACACCAACAAAGTTGCGACAAAAACCAAGAAAGCCAGCAAGACTTTTCTGAATCCATCTTCGCTCAATCGGTGCCTTAATTTTTGACCGATTTTCAAACCCAGTGCCATGGGAATGAGCGCCAACAAGGAATACCCAAGGTCAACCGTTTCCATGCGTCCAAAACTGTACATGGCCACATAAAGCGGCCATGCAGCGTTCAAATAAATGACGCTGATGGCACCAACAAACTCGTCTCTCTGCATTTTCAAAGACATGGTGTAGCTGATCAAGATAGGCCCCATCAGGGAAGAAACACCCCCCAACATGCCCGATAGCATGCCCACCAGTGCGCCAATCCACTTTTCTTTGTCGGGCGGAATGCTGAAGCTGGGTTTGAACAACATGGACACCACCGCTAGCACCACGGCAAAGGCAACCAGCATGTTGAGTTGTTTCACACTGAAAGACAAAGTCCACTGAACCGCTAACACGGTCATGATGCCTTGCGTCAAAATGAGCGGCCAAAAGCGCTTCAGACTGGCCTTCCAACTGCCTTCTTGCCAAGCCTGCCAAATGTTAGAGGCCAACACGGGCGCAGCCACCAAAGCGATGGCTTGTGTACTGCCAATCATGAGTGACATTAGGGGAACAGCAAACAGAGGCAAACCAACGCCCAGCGTGCCTTTGACAATGCCACCCATCAAAATCGCTGCAGTGCACGCCGCAGTGATCAGCACCACGTCGGTGCTGAGCGAAAATTCCATGCGGGACTCTTTTCTGTGAGTTTAGATTTTGAAAGCTTC
>JBIKOZ010000097.1:0-6259 GCA_044357745.1 Limnohabitans sp.
AATGGGGAGCGCCGCGCAAAGCCGATCTAACATTCAGTGTTGCCAAAACCTATTTGGCATTGCTGGCAGGCCTTGCCTTCGATCAAGGCTTGATCAAAGACGTGCATGCACCTGTAGGCCAACAATGTGCCGGCATAGGCTTTGAGGGCGAGCGTTTGTCGCGCATCACTTGGCACCACTTGCTGCAACAAACCAGTGAGTGGGAAGGCACTTGTTTAGGCATCCCCGAACAAGTGGATCGATACCGTTGGCTCACCTACCAAACAGGGGAAGCTGACGGTAAAAAGGGCGACCCAAGACCCTTGGGCGAACCCGGCTCGAGGTATGAATACAACGACGTTCGCATCAACCAACTCTCTTTGGCTTTGCTGCATTTGTTCAAGCGTCCGCTGCCTGAAGTGTTTGAAGAATTCTTTCGAAAACCTCTGGGATGTTCGGACGAGTTTCAGTGGGTGGGCTACGAGCAAGGCTGGACCCATGTCAATGGCCAACGCATGATGTCGGTGCCCGGTGGCAGCCATTGGGGCGGCGGCGTTTCTATTTCCGCCATGGACCAAGCCCTCATCGGCTTGATGCTCATGGGCAACGGCAATTACAAAGGCCAACAAATTTTGTCAGCCCAATGGCTGCAAATGATGCAGCAGCCCTGCGATGTCGCACCCTACTACGGCTACCTCATTTGGCTGAACAACGATGGCGCTCTCTTCAAAGACGCGCCGCGCAGCTCATGGTTTGCGATTGGTGCGGGCTCTTCCATCACATGGGTCGACCCCAAGCTCGAACTGGTTTGCATCATGCGTTGGATTGATGCGGCCAAAACCAATGACTGCATTGCCCACATCATGCGGAGTTTATAAAGTCAGGGGTTGGCCTTTAACGCTGGCCTGCAACGCTTGTCTTTAACGCTTTATGCCATTGACATAAAACGAGGCGAGTTCGTCTTGGCAGATCAATTGAATCGCGTTGGCTTTGGCAAATTCAAGCGCCGCACCTGTAGGCAAGCTCAGACTGATGCAAACCGCGTAAGCAGCATCTTGCGTGTCTTGCAAGGCTTTCAAGTCACGCAAAACTTCAACCCCCAAGGTGGCAGCCTTCCAGCGCTTGCAACTGACCAAGGTGATCATGCCTGATTTTTCCAAGTGCAAGTCTGCGGGTCCTGCACTCAATCGAGTCACTTCGAAGCCTTGCTGAACAAAGGCTTGCTCCATGGTCGGCAGAAATTGCTTCCAAGACATGTCGGACAAGCTGCCTAGGGCCTGAGCAACGCTTTCAGAAGACAGCTTGTTGCGCTGTCGCCAAGCGGCCATGAAGCCCAGCACGAGAAATGGCAGCGTGCTGATCATGCCCACAGCACGAAAGGCCTCGGGCAAAAAAACCCTTGCCAGCAGCATCAAAAGTGCCGCGATCAAAAAGCTCACCCACCAAGGCGAACGCAACAAAACCGCAAACAGCGATTTTTCTGACATTTTAAATTTCATTGAATGATCCTCATGTCACGGTTCAAGCGACATGATTTGAGTCCTCTGCCTGCTGCGCCTATTTGGCAAACAAACTGGCGGGGTTAGCGAAGGCCTTGAACTCCACCGCATTGCCACAGGGGTCCAAGAAAAACATGGTGGCTTGCTCACCAACTTGGCCCTTGAATCGAATGTGCGGCTCAATCACAAACTGGGTGTCCGCATTTTTGAGTTTATCTGCCAGAGCTTCCCATTGGCCCATTTCCATGACCAAACCAAAATGCCGGACAGGCACATTGTCGCCATCGACAGCGCTGGTATTGTGATGGCCGGCTTCCGACGGACTCAGGTGCGCCACAATTTGATGGCCATAGAAATTGAAGTCAATCCAATCATCGCTGGAGCGGCCTTCAGAACAACCCAGTAAATCACCGTAAAAAGCCCGTGCTTTGGCCAATGAAGTAACTGGAAATGCCAAGTGAAATGGTTGCATGTGAAACTCAAGAAGTTGATTGAAGCAATACTAAGCTTTTAAAGTTCGATTGAACAACTCTAGCGTGCGGCTTCAAGATAAATCGGCAGAGGCTTGATTGAACCTGGGCGTCGAGTTATTGTGGAAACCATGTTGCGTGCCAGCATAGAAATGGGCTTGGGCCTTGACGCCACTGGCCTTCAGACCAGCCTCGTAATTTGCCCAAGTATTGTTGATGCGAGGATCATTCTCGGCAAAATGGAGAACCAATTCAGCCTTGATTTTCCCCACTTTGTCAGAAGCAACCGACAAGCCATAGCATGGGGCACCCGCCTTGGCCATAAATTCGCGACGGTCCATGGCACCATGACAATATTCGTCGTAGAGGGCATAGACACGGGGATCGATGTCTTGTGGCAATATATCTTGTGTCATGAGTCACTCCTTTTCAAAGCATGTTAATAGAATCTGAATTCCCCTGCAGGCAGCCTTCATGTCAAGCTCACCCAATCACCTGAACCAAGTCAATTGCTGGAAGTGCATTCACTTCGCCACCAGCTGGGATCCCAAAATGCCCTACGCTTGTAAGCTTCTGGGATTCAAGTCTCAAATTTTGCCAAGCATTCAAGTGATGAATTCGGACGGGCGTCCTTGCCTAGGATTCACTCCCAAGCCAACCGCGCAATAGTCAGTGCCCCTGACTAGAAATCAGGCGGGGCAGGATGGATCAATTAGGCAGGATTCTGAAGACGCCATTGAAATTGGGGTAAGCACTCCCCACAGAGGTGCGTCTTCTCCCTAAAATTTGTGGATGACCGAAAGACTTCACCAAATTTCCTACGCCGACCTGCCCAGCGCTGTTAAACCTCTTGCTGACGACATTCTCAAAGTGTCCAGCGCTGCCCTAGGCGGCCCCTACAACGCGCTTCTGAGAAGCCCCGAAATGGCACGTCGTTGTTTCGATTTTTTAGACTACTTGCGTTTTCGAACCTCGGTCAACAAACGCCTGAATGAGTTTGCGATTCTGATTCAAGCCAGAATTTCAAATGCGCAATACGAATGGTGGGCCCACGAAATCATTGCACGCAAAGCAGGCTTGTCGGACGCAGTCATGCATGATTTGCGCGAATGCAAGCGCCCTACCACCATGCAAGACGATGAGCGTTTGGTTTACGACTACTGCATTCAGCTGACTTTGAACCATCGGGTGCCCGACGCATTGTGGCAAGAAGCTGTCGACAAAATGGGGGAACAAGCTGTGATTGACCTCACGGTTTTATCAGGCACCTATGTCATGGTCTCTATGATCTTAAACGCCACGCAGGTTGGCATTCCAAACGGTGGCGACTTGCCTCTGGAAGTGCTTGCACCGATGGACATTCGTTCACGACTTTTAGCTTGATTGGTTTGGATCGATTGAATCGATAGTCTTTGCCGTTCATTTCAATCCTGTTCAATGAAAGACCCCATGCGAACTCAAAATTTAGCGCCCCATTGGATCCGTGTTTCTGCGCTCACTCTGCTGTGTGCCTTCTCGCCGCAGACACAAGCACAAGACTATCCCACTAAACCCATCACCATGGTCATGCCCTACGCTGCCGGCGGCCCAGGCGATACCATTACCCGATTGTTTGCAGGTTCGATGCAAAAGATATTGGGGCAACAAATTTTGGTCGACAACACGGCCGGAGCCTCAGGTGCTATTGGTACCGCCAAGGTGGCCCGCGCCAAGCCCGATGGCTACAGCTTGCT
The DNA here is from genome assembly GCA_044357745.1 of Limnohabitans sp. Classification (GTDB taxonomy): domain Bacteria; phylum Pseudomonadota; class Gammaproteobacteria; order Burkholderiales; family Burkholderiaceae_C; genus Limnohabitans_A. The sequence continues at coordinate 3,682 of JBIKOZ010000097.1, forward strand.
CATGATCCATGTGAGCCATGCCACCAATCTGGCCATGTTTAAAAACCTGGCTTACCACCCTGTGGACGACTTTGACCCCATCGGCTCTGCCACCAGTGGCCCCATGGTGATTGTGGCCAGAAATGAATTCCCAGCCAAAGATCTCAACGAGTTTGTCAGCTACCTCAAGACCAATCAAAAGAAAGTCAGCCTGGCCCATGCAGGCGTAGGATCGGCATCGCACTTGTGCGGCCTCATGATGATGAACGTCTTAGGGGTGCAACTCAATGAGATTCCCTACAAAGGTACCGGCCCTGCGCTGACCGATCTGATGGGTGGGCAAGTCGATGTTTTGTGCGACCAAACATCGGGCACCGTGCCCTCTGTCAAGAACGGCAAGATCAAGGCCTATGCATCGGCCGGCAAAAATAGATTGCCTTCTTTGCCAGAGACACCCGCCATTGCGGAGGCTGGCGTCAAAGGATTTGAGATCAACATTTCATTTGGCCTCTATGCGCCTAAGGGCACACCCAAACCTGTTCTAGAAAAACTCACGGCCGCGCTGCAAAAATCTGTGGCCGATCCAGACGTCATCAAACGTTTGGAAGGCATGGGCGTCGCTGCGGTGACCGTGGAGCAAGCCACCCCCAATGCGCTCAGAGCGCACTTGAAAAACGAAATCGACACATTGGGAAGCTTGCTGATCAAGGCCGGCGTGCAGCCTAATTAATCGGGTTTTTTAAAGCACGGATCACAAACATAATTACAGCACCTAAGATTGTATTTGCTGACACAGCTGCTTGATATACGCTCTCTTTTTTAGCTTACTGAAATGAAATTGTGCTCACTAAAACGCCAATTGGCTTTGACTGTCTTCAGTTTCTGCTGCATTTTTTCCGCCGTCGCCCGCGAGGTGATCACTGCCGAATTAGACCGGTCCAATGAAGGCAAGCCCATTGTTATTTCGGCATTGGTCGAGATGGCACCCCAACCCAATGGAAGAGCTTTGTTTATTTTTCCCGGCTGGCCGGGCATTCCACGCATTGAATTAAAAGATGGTGCGCCTGCATTCCTTTATTTGCAAGAACACGTTCAATTCATGCGCGCGGCCCTTCACGCCCAAGGCATTTCAACAGTGACCGTTGACTGCCCTACTGATCAATGGGGAATTAGGGGGGGCAATCCAACAGCTTGCGATGACAACTACCGGTCTAGCGAACAACATGCAAAAGACGTTAGTGCCCTCATCAAGAAAATCAAAGCCGTTAAAGAAATCAATCACATTGTGATCATGGGTCACAGTTATGGCGCCATCAGCAGCCATTGGCTTTCAGCCAGACTGGGACCGCAAGAAATTCAAGGCGCCATCCACTCTGCATCTCAAACCGTTGCGGGTGGTGGGCCTTACACACAATATGCGTCGTCTATGGCCCGATTCAAACATTCAGATGCAAAAGTCCCCTTCGTGTATTTGCATCACCAAAATGACTTATGCCGCTTCACACCTTACAGCTACGTAACCAAGCATGCACCCAAAGGCCAACTGATCACGGTGGTAGGCGGAAACCGCTGGTCAGATCCTTGTGGCAAAGCCAGCTATCACAGTTTTTCTGAACGCACAACACAGTTAGCTGACGCATTGGCAGCTTATGTCAACCGCGGGGAAGTGGTGGAACTTGTCAAAGGTGATGGCGATTGACTGATTTTTTATTCAATAAAAATACGGACACTGTCCCTCCTCCATGAAAAATTTTTACGGTTGGCGCATGGTGGGTGCCGCCTGTGGCATTCAGTTTTTGCTGGCTGCCTTTCTCATACAAGCTCTGGGCCTTTACATCGCCGTGCTTTCAGACGAAATGGGCTGGAGCAAAACCACCTTGTCCGGCGCTGCGGCCTTGCAATCGGTCGAAGCTGCCATCATTGGCCCGGCATTGGGCTGGATCATGGACCGTGTAGGGCCGCAAGCCATGATCCGTTTAGGCATTGTGCTTTTCAGTGCTGGTTTGCTCTTGCTCAGCCAAGTGAATGCTGTCGCTACTTTTTACACCAGCGCTATTTTGATGGCCGTTGGTGCCAGCCTCAGTGGCTACTTTCCCCTTTCAGTGGCCTTGGTTCAATGGTTTGAAAAATTCAGAGCACGCGCGCTGTCCATCATGAGTTTGGGACTGGCCATGGGCGGCCTGGTGGTGCCACTCATGGCATGGTCTATTGAAAGTTGGGGTTGGCGCTACACCGCAGGGGGTACGGGTTTGCTGGTTTTGGTTTTTGGCCTACCCTTGGCGGGCATGATTCTAAGGCGGCCTGAAGACCACGGCCAACATGTCGATGGCATTGATCCCTTCCTCAAAGTCGCAGAACAAGGCGATGCGCCGCTTTCAGTTCAAGTTGAGTTCACAGCCAAAGAAGCCGTTCAAACGCAGGCCTTTTGGATGTTGGCCATTGGGCATGGCCTGGCACTTTTGATCGTCTCTGCCGTCAATGTGCACGCCATTACGCACATGAAAGAGGGCTTAGGCTATTCGGTGGCCACTGCCAGCTGGGTCATCTTGTTCATGACCTTTGCGCAATTGGGGGGCGTGTTATTGGGGGCCGCTTTGGG
>JBIKOZ010000306.1:0-2649 GCA_044357745.1 Limnohabitans sp.
TGAATCTTTCTACTTCTGGTTTCAGTTTTGATTATGTCTGATCGAATTGTTCGCCATTTCTGTGGATAACTTTGTGAAGAACTTGACTGGAACGGGCCGCTAGGCCGCATGAATATTGAGTATGGGTTCGGTGCTTCTTATTTACTCATGGAATAATTCAATAAAATCAATAGCTTATGATGTTGCATGCGGATGCATGAAGCAAAGTAGGTGCGGATGGCCAGATCTATTCAATCTGTGGACTCTTTCACCCATCAAACACAAGCCTCAGCATCAATAATGGCTTTGAAAATCGCAAAAAATAAGGCAATTGAATGGCGCGCATAGATACTGAGCCACTTATTTGGTCTGTTGGGGCTCTTTGCCTTGCAATTGCAGACACTTTGAACACAAGGTTCAACCCTGTCACCGTCAAGGGTGAGATTTCAGGCTTCTCCCGCGCGGCCAGCGGTCATTGTTATTTCAATCTCAAGGATGAAAGCGGTCAAATTCGCTGCGCCATGTTCAAAAGGGCCGCCAGTGCTGTTGGCTTCATGCCCAGAGACGGTGAAATGGTGGAAGTTCGCGGCAGGTTGGGTGTTTATGAAGCGCGAGGTGATTTGCAACTGGTTGTGGAGTCGATGCAAAGGGCGGGTCAAGGTGATTTGTTTGCCCAGTTTTTAAAGCTCAAGGCCACGCTGGAAGCTGAAGGACTTTTTAACCCCACCCGAAAACAAAATATACCCGCCCAGCCTCGTGCTATTGGCGTCATCACTTCATTGGGTGCGGCAGCTTTGCATGATGTCGCAACGGCTTTGCAGCGGCGCGTCCCGCACATTCCTGTTATTTTGGCCCCAGCTTCGGTGCAGGGTGCCAATGCCCCACTTGAGTTGCTTCGAAGCTTGAACAGCCTCGTGGCATGGCAATCAGACAGTTTGATGAGCAGGGTGTCCAGCACTGGTGCACCATTGGCCATTGATGTTATTTTGATGGTGCGAGGTGGAGGTTCGATGGAAGACCTCTGGGCCTTCAATGATGAGGCCCTGGTCAGGGCCGTGGCAGCTTGTCCCATCCCCATCATTGCGGGCGTGGGGCACGAAACTGATTTCACCCTGATTGATTTTGTTGCTGATTTGCGTGCCCCTACACCCACAGCCGCTGCAGAATTGGTCGCCGCAGAGCGTGGCCAGCTGCTCAGCGATTTGTCACTCATGAAAGAGTCCCTTTCGGAGGCATTAACCCAAGTGTTAGACCGCATGAGTCAAAGGCTTGATTGGCTGGGCAATCGACTGGGCCGTCCTTCGGGGAGAATCAGCGACCAAAAATCGAGATTGTCTCGAATGGGTCAGGCGCTGCAGTTTGGACTCAAATCGCAGGTTCAAAGCCAACAACAGTTGATTCACAACATGCGCACCAGGTTGGGTCTTCTCGACCCGCACTTGGTATTGGAGAGGGGGTACGCTTGGTTGACAGACGATTTGGGACAAGCGATGACCCACGCCAAAGAATTCAAATCCTCACAGACCGTTACGGCGACTTTGGCGGATGGGCAGGTCAAATTACAAGTGAAATAAAACCATCGTTTACTTTTTTTTACCAACCCTTTGATCAATGAGCCTATAGATTTCGAAGGGCAGACGAATCTTGCCGATCAACTTACAATAGACTTTTGATTTTTATTGCACCTTAAAGAGGATCTCATGGAACACACGCTGCCCGCATTGCCCTATGCCATCGACGCATTGGCACCCAACTACAGTCAAGAAACATTGGAGTTTCACCACGGCAAGCACCACAATGCTTACGTTGTTAACTTGAACAATTTGCAAAAAGGCACTGAGTTTGAGTCAATGTCCTTGGAAGAAATCATCAAGAAGTCGAGCGGCGGTATCTACAACAATTCTGCGCAAATTTGGAACCATACTTTTTTCTGGAATTGCATGAAGCCCCATGGTGGCGGCGAACCCACAGGCGCATTGGCTGCCGCCATTCACGCAAAATTTGGTTCTTACGCTGCATTCAAGGAAGCATTTGTTAAAAGTGCTGTCGGCAACTTCGGCTCTGGCTGGACTTGGTTGGTTAAAAAGGCTGACGGCAGTGTGGACATTGTCAACATGGGTGCCGCCGGCACACCTTTGACAACCGGCGACAAAGCCTTGTTGACCGTAGATGTCTGGGAGCACGCCTACTACATCGACTATCGGAACATGCGTCCTAAGTTTGTTGAAACTTTCTTGGACAAGTTGGTGAACTGGTCATTTGCAGAAGCAAACTTTGCTTAATTAAAACTGAAGTTCTTGAGTACGTTGTCATGGACGGCGTCTCAATGAAAATTCAGACTCTCATAAAAGCCCCGCATTTCACGTGGGGCTATTTTTTTGAGTTGAATCATTTCAGCGAATCATCATGCCGCCATCTGCAACAATGGTTTGACCTGTGATGTATTTGCCAGCTGCGCTTGCCAGCAAAACAGCAATGCCGCCAATGTCATCGGGTTCGCCGATGCGTCTGAGGGGGGTTTCGTTTTCTACCATGCCCGCTTTGACGGGGTCGTCGGTGAGTGCTTTTGCAAAATCAGTTCGAATCAGACCAGGCGCAATGCAATTGACACGAATGTTGTCTGGCCCCCATTCCACTGCCAGGTTTCTTGCCAATTGCATGTCAGCGGCT
>JBIKOZ010000227.1:0-3598 GCA_044357745.1 Limnohabitans sp.
AATGTTGTAAGCCCCAATGACGGAAGACCCATGCAATCCGCCGACGGAAGATACCAACACAATGGCGCCATTCTTCTTGGCCTTCATATCGGGATAGACCATGCTGCACAACCAATTGCTAGACAAAACGTTGTTGTGCATGATTTTGTTAAAAACCTCATCGCTCATGCCACTCATCGGCCCATAGTATGGGTTGCTGGCAGCATTGCAGACCAAGATGTCAATGGGTCCCCAGGTGTCACGGGTCTTTTGAACCATGGCCTCCAATTGATCCTTCAGGGCGATGCTGGCGCTGATGGCCATGGCGGTGCCACCTTCGGCTTGAATTTCTTTTACAACAGCTTCGCAGGCATCCAGCTTTCTACTCGAGATGACCACTTTGGCCCCCGCCCGGGCCAATTGAAATGCGATAGATCGGCCGATGCCTCGGCTTGCCCCCGTGACGATGGCTACTTTGTGGGTCAGGTCAAATAGATTCACAGGTCTCCTTTTATCGAATGGTCATTTGCCATCAAAATACCAGTATGACAGGATGCATGGCGTGATGCTGTCGTGCGTGTGTCAAAGGCTGACACATCCTTGTTTTAACTTTTTGATGGACAGCAGGGTTTAAATGGATCGAATCGAAACCGTGGTCATTGGCGCTGGCGTCGTGGGCTTGGCTGTGGCGCGTGCGCTGGCGCTTTCGGGCCAGGAAGTGGTGGTCCTGGAGTCGCAAGACGCATTTGGTACGGGTACCAGTTCGCGCAACAGCGAGGTCATTCATACCGGTATTTATTATCCTGCCGGATCACTCAAGGCACAGCTTTGTGTTCGAGGGCGCCATCTTCTCTATACCTACTGTCAAGAACGACAAATTCCACATAGACGTTGCGGAAAATTGATCGTCGCCACTTCATCAACGCAAGTTGAGCAGTTGTCCCAGATTCAGCACAAAGCGATTCTGAATGGTTTGACACAAGAGGATGCGTTACAACTTTTGTCGGCCAAGGATGCCATCGAGATGGAGCCCGCACTTTATTGTGAGGCCGCCTTATGGTCGCCCAGCACAGGCATTATCGACAGCCATGCGCTGATGCTCAGTTATCTGGGTGATTTTGAAAATGCGGGTGGCATATTGGCGCTTCAGTCTGCTTTTGAGTCTGCAAAAGTGATCGTTACAGGCACGGGTTCAAATTTTGAAATTCGCACGATCGATGGCACTGAATTTTTTGCAAATCAGGTCATCAATGCCGCAGGTTTGGATGCACCCAATGTGGCCAGAAAATTTGCGGGGATGGACACTGCTTTGATTCCCAAAGCGTATTACGCAAAAGGCAACTACTTCAGTTTGTCAGGCAAATCACCCTTTTCAAGTTTGATTTACCCAGTGCCGGAAGCAGCTGGCTTGGGTGTACACCTCACCTTGGATTTGGCCGGGCAAGCCAAGTTTGGACCCGACGTCGAGTGGGTGGATTCGCCCCAAGACTTAGCGGTTGATCCGCATCGAGGCGATCGCTTTTATGCCGAAGTTCGCAAGTACTGGCCAGGTCTGAAAGATGATTCTTTAATCCCTGCCTATTCAGGGATTCGACCCAAAATCAATGCGCCGCATGAGACCGCTGCCGATTTTTGTATTATGGGGCCGTCCCATCATGGTGTACCTGGATTGGTGCATCTGCTGGGCATAGAGTCACCGGGTCTCACCAGTTCATTGGCCATTGCCGATGAGGTTAAAAAGTGCTTGAGTCGATGAGCTGTGCAAATACGTCAACGGTACCGAACGAATTAGGAGGCTGATAGCTGCTTTAAAGCCTTCGCGATCTCATGCACCAAGCAGGGCCCTTTGTAAATGAGGCCCGTGTAAATTTGAACCACATCTGCACCCGCTTCAATTTTGCTGACGGCGTCGTAAGCACTCATGATGCCGCCCACGCCAATGATGGGGAACGTTGGCCCCAACTGCTGGCGCAATAAACGGATGACCCTGTTGCTACCAGCCAATACAGGGGCGCCCGACAAACCACCCGTTTCGTTGCCATGCGTTAGGCCCTTGACAGCCTCTCTGGCCAAGGTGGTGTTGGTGGCGATGACACCGTCAATGTTGTGTTTGCGCAGACTCTGAGCGATTGCCGTAATTTGTTCATCGTCAAGATCAGGTGCAATTTTCAAAAATACCGGCACTTGTTTTTGATGTTGTTCGGCCAGCGCTTGCTTGCGTTCATTCAAAGCAGAAAGCAAGTGATCAAGGGCTTCGTCAGTTTGCAGTGAGCGTAAATTTTGAGTGTTGGGACTAGAAATATTGACTGTGATGTAGTCGGCATGTTGGTAGACGCCGCTGAGTCCAATCAGGTAGTCATCGGTGGCGCGTTCGATGGGGGTCAGCGCGTTTTTGCCAATGTTCAAGCCCAGCAATCGACCCTGTTGTCTGAACGTTGACTTCTTGACATTGGCCACAAAGGCATCAAGCCCTTCGTTGTTAAAGCCCAGACGGTTAATCAGGGCCTTGGCCTCAGGCAGTCTGAACATTCTGGGTTTTTCGTTACCGGGTTGCGCCAGAGGTGTCACGGTGCCCACCTCCACAAAACCAAAGCCCATGGCGCCTAATCCATCGATGCACCGAGCGTTTTTGTCCAGACCAGCAGCCATGCCAACCCGATTCGGGAAGGTGATGCCCGCCAGCTGAACTGGATCGGCAATCCAGGGTTGCCTGTAGCTTCGGTCCAATAAGGTGTTCTGGGTGTTGGCCAATTGATTCAGTGTGAAATCATGGGCTGCCTCTGGATCAAGGCTGAATAAAAAAGGACGGGCGAGGGCGTAAAGGTTCAGGGACATTGGATAATCTCGTTCAATACAAGCATTGTCTCAAATAAAGTTTATGAATCAAGACGAACTCAAAGCATTGGTTGGCCAAGCCGCTCTTCAGTATGTTGTACCAGGCCAAATCGTGGGTGTAGGTACGGGCTCCACAGTCAATAAATTCATCGATGCCTTGGCATCTATGAAGAATCAAATTAAAGGCGCTGTGTCCAGCTCAGAGGCTTCTACGGCGAGGCTCAGAGCCCTAGGCATCACCGTTTATGACAGCAACGAGGTGTCAGAACTTGCGGTCTATATTGACGGTGCTGACGAAATTAACGGTCAGGGACACATGGTGAAAGGCGGTGGTGCCGCATTGACCCGCGAAAATATTGTGGCAGCTCAGTCCAAGATGTTTGTTTGCATCGCCGATGAATCCAAATTGGTTGACATACTGGGTGCATTCCCGCTTCCCGTTGAGGTGATTCCTATGTCAAGCGCGCGGGTTATCTCCCAATTTGCCAAGATGGGCGCTCAAGCGGCGCTTCGGTTGAGAGAAGGTGAGCCGTGGGTCACTGACAATGGCCAACACATCGTTGACGTGAAAGGTTTGAAAATCACGGATCCGGTGGCGTTTGAATCTGACGTGAGTCAATGGCCTGGGGTGGTGACCGTTGGCGTCTTCGCTTATCAAAAAGCTCAAATTTGTTTGCTCGGCACAGCTGATGGCGTCAAAACATTGAAGTTTTAATCGCCCAAAGCTTTCGCCTAGGCCGCACTCGCCGACATGCCTTGATGTCTGAGTAAAGCGTTGAGGGAA
>JBIKOZ010000098.1:0-6247 GCA_044357745.1 Limnohabitans sp.
CTTGGTCTTTCAAAATGCAGACACCCAAATTTTGGCCTTCACCGTTTCGCATGAACCCATTCATCCGGCCGTGGGTTACAAAATCATCTACAAAGACCGCAGCATCGTGATCAGCGGCGACACCACGCCTTCTCCGCATGTGACGCGTGAAGCCAAAGGCGTGGATATTCTGATTCACGAAGCCATGTCCATGAATTTGATGAAGCTTCTGCAAGATGGCGCACAAGAAGCCAAGCGCGGCAAACTTGAGCAGCTGATGAAAGACATTACCAACTATCACACCTCGCCCGTGGAGGCTGCCGAAATTGCCCAGCAAGCGCAAGTGCCCTACTTGCTGCTGAACCACATTGCGCCGCCACTTCCGCTACCTGGCTTGGTGGATGCGTTTCTAAAAGGCACGGCAGATGTTTTCAAGGGCAAGATTCAAGTGGCCAAAGATGGTGATTTATTGAGCTTGCCAGCGGGAAAGAAAAGCATTGACGTCAGTCATCGCTTTTGATTTTTTTGAATTTTCAAGCCACTTAAAGATTGATCAAGTTTTATGCGCCCCTTACCTCACATCGAAAATTTCCTTCGCACACCCGAAGAAAGATTTCAAAACCTACCCGACTTTTCCTTCGCACCCCACTACACCCAAATTGGTGGTTTGCGCATTGCTTATATCGATGAAGGCCCCAAAGATGGGCCCGTCGTGCTGCTGATGCATGGCGAGCCTGCATGGTCTTTTCTTTACCGCAAAATGATTCCGGTATTGGTGAGTGCGGGCATGCGGGTTTTGGTGCCCGATCAAGTGGGTTTTGGTCGCACCGACAAACCCACAAAACGCTCAGACTACACCTATGAAAATCATGTGCAATGGATGAGCGCTTGGCTTGAATCTGTCGACGCCAAAGACATCACCTTGTTTTGCCAAGACTGGGGCTCGCTCATTGGTCTGCGCATGGTGGCCGAAATGCCAGACCGATTTGCACGCATTGCCCTTAGCAATGGCGGCTTGCCCACAGGCAAAGAAAAGATTCCAAAGGCATTTCACATCTGGCGCGCCTTTGCCATGTACAGCCCCTGGTTTCCCATTGGCAAAATTGTGCGTTTTGGTTGTGCTCAAGGCTTAAGTGATGAAGCTGTGGCCGCTTACGATGCCCCCTACCCCAACAGCCGCTACGAAGTAGGGGCCAGAGTGTTCCCCACACTGGTGCCCATTGACCCAAGCGATCCCGCTCGCGAAGCCAACGAGAAAGCCTGGGACATGTACAAAGCTTGGGCCAAGCCCTTTATCACCTTGTTTGCGACGCGCGACCCCGTCACAAAAGGTGGCGAAAGGCTGTGGCAAAAATTGGTGCCGGGTGCAGCCAATCAAAACCATACCAAAATTAGAGGCGCCGGCCACTTTGTTCAAGAAGACAAAGGGGAGGAAGTGGCGCAAGCTTTGGTTGAATTTATGCGCGCCAACTGAAAAGCCAAATGGCCATCAGCTCACAATCAGCGCTGATGGCCATGCGCGCGAGGTCAGTTGCCGTAAAAGACGTATTCATCGGTTGGCAGTGTTTTCTGCCGAAGATGTTTATCGATCGCAATGGCAGCTTCGGCCATGGACGGCCAGTTAGGCTTCACTTGTGTGGCGTTGAAGGCTTCTAATTCCTTCTTCATGTTGGCCACTCTCTCGGGCTCTTTGGTGGCCAGGTTATTTTGCTCAGTAGGGTCTGCAGCCAAGTGGTAGAGCCAATCTTTTTTAGGATTTTGCGTCACTTGCAATTTCCAATCGCCCTTTCGAATCACACGATAGGTATCTGTACGCCAAAACAGGGGGCGGTCGGGACCCTTGTCCGCTGGCTTGGCAATTTGAGGCAAGAGGTTGATGCCGTCAATAGGCCGATCGGCCGGCAACTTGGCACCGGCGGCGGCGGCGACTGTCGAAAAAATATCCATGTGGTTGACAGGCAATTGCGGCTTCACGCCCTTTGGAATGCCTGCGGGCCAGCGAATGAACATCGGCACACGGATACCGCCTTCAAAAAAAGTCGCCTTCCAGCCGCGATAGGGTTTGTTCAAATCATCCAGACCCACATAATGCGCCCCACCGTTGTCGCTCGTAAAAATCACGATGGTGTTGTCGTCTAAACCCTTGTCTTTGAGTGATTGAAGCACGCGGCCAATGTTTCGGTCTAGATTGCGAACCATGGCGGCATAGACACGCAGTGTGTGATCTTCAATGTGCGCTAGGGCTTCGTAGTCTTCTTTGGTGGCTTGCAAGGGCGTGTGCGGTGCGGTGTAGGCCAAATAAAGAAAGAAAGGGTGATTGCGATTCGCCTCAATGGCTTTTTCAGCTTCGTCAGTGAGGTAATCGGTCACATAACGCTTGGGCTTGAAGAGTTCGCCGGCATTGAAACGCATCCCAAAACTACCCGCAGCCCATTGAAATTTATCGATGACGTCGAAGTCTTGTTTCGAGTTCACCACATTGGCATCTTTCTCTGGCAAGTACAGCGAACTGGCATGCGGGAAGGACAAAGATTCATCAAAGCCATGCTCATAAGCTCTAAATTGAGGCGCATCTCCCAAATGCCACTTGCCCACATGCAGCGTTCGATAACTTTGTCCTTTCAGCAATTTGGCCAAGGTGATTTCTGAGCGCGGCAGTCCCATGGTTTCATAAGGAATCAGATCCTTCTCACGATCAGCGTGATAGATCGAGCCATGCACTTGGTTGGGCCCCTTGTAGTTGCCAATGACTTTCATGAATTGTTTGGGCGTGGGTGTGAACTCATAGCCAAAGCGGGTGGGGTATCGTCCCGTCATGATGGCGGCACGCGAAGGCGCACACGTCGCATTGCCCGAATAGCTGGTTTCAAAATTCGCACCTTGCTGCGCCAAGCTATTGATAAAGGGGGTGGGCACAGTGCCCTTGGCCAAGCCGCCCCCATTCAAGCTGATGTCGTTGTAGCCCAAGTCGTCGGCCACAATCAAAATGACGTTGGGGGGTTTGAAGCCAGTGTTGGCTTGAGGGCTCTCGGATTTGCCTGCTGGAACGGCCCAAGTCACCGCTTGGTTGGGGGCGTGCTCTTCCCTTAGAAAGATTTGAACCACCCACAAAAGAACCTCTGCGGAGCCTCCTTTGGCATAAACCCCTGCCACCACCAGCACCAAGGCTGATAAAAGCAATCCGACGGCAATGGCGATTTTCTTCAGCATGAGTGTCTCCCCAAGACGCGTTTCTGTGGTTTGAATCGTAAACCAGCTATTTCAATGCCCCAGATCATATAAAACCCTTTGAAAACAAGGATGTCTCGCAACATACACAAATGTATGGAAGAATATAGCAAAATATTAATTGATCGAGTAGCTCTCCAAAACCCTCGGTCCACTTGAAAGATTGTCATGTCAGAACTTGCGGTTAGAAAATTATTGGTTGACCTCACCACGCCTTTTGAGCAGCGGTGGTGTGGTGGCGACGCTTTTAAATCAGCTTTCTTCAACGCGCTGTCCTTGAGCTTTCCCGTGGGCGAACAATTCTTCATTGACTCAGTGCGCGAAGGCGCCAAACAAATGGACGAAGCCACTCGCGCAAAATTTGCAGCTGAAGTCCAAGGCTTCATCGGCCAAGAAGCCACCCACCGCCGTATTCACGCCTTGTTCAATGGGCATTTAGAAAAGCAGGGGTTCGAAAACAAAATTGCGGCGCGCAATGCCAAACGCATCAAAGCCAATGCCCACCAAAACATCCGTCAGCAATTGGCAGCCACAGCAGCCACAGAACACTTTACGGACGTCTTTGCAGATTGGCTTTTAAGTCATCCAGAAATTTTTGATGGCGCAGAACCTCGCCTCAAGACCATGTGGCAATGGCACGCTGCGGAAGAAGCAGAACATCGGTGCACAGCCTTTGATGTTTACAAAGCCTTGGGCGGCAATGAAAAATGGCGCATTGGTATTTTTCACTACGTGACCGTGACCTTCATCAGCGATGTGATGCTTCAAACCATGCACAACCTGTGGCGAGATGGCAGCTTGTTCAAGCTCAGCACTTGGAAAAGCGGCTACCAATTGTTGCTCAGCAAGGACGGCTTGTTCACAAGCAACATTGGCCACTGGAAGGCCTACAAAAAGGCTGACTTTCATCCTGCGCAGCAGAGCGACGTGCTGTCACAGCAGTGGCTGCAAAACAATACCAGCGCTTACAGCTTGGTGGGCCGTAGCAGCTGATTCATTGAAGCCAATTGTCAAAGTTTTGAACGCTAACAGCGCTTCAAAAAATTGAGGGACTGACACCAAGTCTTATTCAAGCTTGATGTTGGCGGCTTTAATGACTTGTGCCCATTTTTCAATTTCAGTTTTTTGAAAACTCAGCACCTGATCGGGCGTCATGGCCGAGGGTTGCATCCCTAGGCCTTTAATGCGATCTTGCATTTCGGGCGTTTGGATGATCTTGAGAATCTCGGCATGCAATTTATCGACAATGGGTTTGGGTGTGCCAGCCGGAGCAAACAAGGCTTGCCACGACACCACTTCAAAACCTTGCGTCCCGGGCAAGCCAGATTCGGCCACAGTAGGTACATCAGTGAAAGCGTCTGTTAAGCGTTTGGCAGAAGTAACCGCAAGCGCTCTAAGTTTTCCACTTTGTATGTGAGCGCCTGCCACCACCGTGGTGTCAAACATGAAATCTACTTGTCCGCTCATCACGTCTTGAATGGCCGGCGCACTTCCTTTGTAGGGTACATGGGTGAACTTCACATCGCCCTTGAACGCCAATAACTCTTGCGCCAAATGCTGTGATGTACCGTTACCTGCCGAAGCACCCGACAACTTACCCGGGTTGGCTTTGGCCGCCGTCATCAAATCGCGCAGCGTTTTGTAAGGGCTGTTGGCAGCGACCACCAAGACCACGGGGTTGGTGCCGTACAAATAGACGGGCGTAAATGACTTGATAGGGTCGTACGCCAGCTTAGGATACAGGCTGATGTTGATGGCGTGCGAGCTGATGGTGCCGCCCAGCAGGTGATAACCATCTGCAGGCGCACGCGCAGCAATTTCTGATCCTACGCTGCCGCCTGCGCCACCTTTATTTTCAATGACCAAGTTCGTGCCCAGTGCAGCCCCCAATTTTTGCGAGACCAGTCGCGCCAAAATATCGGTAGTGCCACCAGCAGGAAACGCGACCAAGTAGTTAATGGGTTTTGAAGGCCATGCTGATTGGCTGAATGCAGTTGTTGAGAGCGAACCGAATCCAAGGGCAACAGACGTTTGCAAAAATTGACGGCGATGAGTCATAAGAGTCTCCTGGTTGTTTTACAAGTTGTGGTTATAAATTGCGGTTTCAAGTAATCGGTGCAGGGTTGAACAAAACCAAGGCGTTGTGCAACTTCCAATGCTCGGCCCAGGTTTTGCGGCCGCTGGCCACGTCCAGCAGCATGCGAAAAAGCTCCCAACCGGCTTCTTCGATGGTGATCTCGCCGTCGGCGATCCGTCCAGCGTTCATGTCCATCAGGTCGTGCCAGCGGCGGGCCAAGTCGGTGCGTGTGGCCACCTTGACCACGGGGCACGCCTGGAGGCCATAGGGTGTGCCGCGGCCGGTGGTGAAAACATGCAGGTTCATGCCCGCAGCCAACTGCAAGGTGCCGCAGATGAAATCGCTAGCGGGTGTGGCGGCAAAGACCAAACCTTTTTGGTTGGCCTTGAGTTTGTCGCCCGGGGCCAGCACGCTGGCAATCGCTGAGCTACCGCTCTTGATGATCGAGCCCATGGCTTTTTCGGCGATGTTGGACAAGCCGCCTGCCTTGTTGCCGGGCGTGGTGTTGGCGGTGCGGTCAACACGGCCACGTTCCAGGTATTGATCGTACCAACCGAGTTCGCGGACGATGTCCTCCGCCACTGTTGGCGTGGCGGCGCGGCTGGTGAGTTGCTCCACCGCATCGCGCACTTCGGTGTTTTCAGAAAACATCACGGTGCCACCGGCACGCACAATCAAGTCAGCCATATACCCTACTGCAGGGTTGGCAGTCACGCCCGAGAAGGCATCGCTACCGCCACACTGGACGCCCACCACCAAAGCACTGGCAGGCACGGTTTGGCGGTGGCGGGCGTTCAGGCGCTCCAAATGGGGCCGTGCGCTTTGCACGATGTGATCGATCATGGACAGGAAGCCCACGTGCGCATCGTCCTGCAGGCACACGAGATCTGGGCCCTTTCCGGCATCGTGTTGATCCAGTATCGGGAAACTGCCCGGGGGCAGCAAGCGATCAGGTTGCAGCTT